>CAZHLC010000110.1:0-9179 GCA_964532545.1 uncultured Leptospiraceae bacterium
CAGCAAAATTCTAAGCTATTTGAATGAAAACAAACTCAGCAGCTTTCTGGCCGTTTTAAAACGTATGGGCAACAGCAATGATAACTACTTGTCTTTTCCCCAGGCTGGGTATACCATGGCCTGTGATTTGCCCATCACCAAGAAGCTTTTTTCAATCTTAAACGAAGTTGATGTCATGGTTCATGACTTTGGCGGTCGCCTTTATCTGGCTAAAGATGCGCGGGCCCGCTCTGACTATTTTCAACAGGGCTACAAACAGCTTAATAAGTTTAAACAGGTAAAAAAGAAATACGATGGTGCCAATGTATTCGCCTCATACCAATCAGGCAGGCTGGGCCTGTGAGGCGCATTCTTATACTGGGGGCAACCTCAGAGCTGGCCATCGCCCTGGCCCACAAGCTGGCCGAACAGCGCCAGCCTCTCTGCCTGGGGGCCCGCAATACTGCACTGTTAAAAGAAATCGCCAGCGACTTACAGCTCAGATACCAGATTGATGTAACTCTGTTCACCTATAAAGCGGCTTCGCTGCAGCAGAACAAAAAGAACCTGGCAAAGCACCTTCATAACCTGAAGGGGGTCATTTCGGTGATTGGCTTCAACGGTGACCAAGAGCTGGCCAAGCGAGATGAAAAGCACAGGGCAGAAATTCTCTCGGCAAACTTTATTGCACCTCTTGCAAGTATAGAGCAGGCCCTGCCCCACCTCGCTTTGGTTGAGAACAGTTTTGTGGCGGGTATCAGCTCAGTGGCCGGTGAGCGGGGGCGAAAAAAGAACTATTTCTATGGCAGTGCGAAGGCAGCCTTTACGGCAGCCCTTTCTGGTTTGCGGCAACGTTATCATGGTCGGGTGCATATCTTAACAGTGAAACCAGGCTTTTTCTACTCTAAGGCAACCCGCCATATGAATCTGCCTGGCCATTTAACAGTCGAGGCCACCAGGGTAGCCGAAGATGTGCTCAGGGCCATAAACAAGAAAAAGCAAACAATATATAGCCCCTGGTTCTGGCGTTATATCATGCTTATAGTTCGAAACCTGCCTGAGTTTATCTTTAAACGAACGAGCTTTTAAGGGGCCGGCTCAAAGTTTGCTTTTAGTTGACAGTTTGTCTTTAAAGCCCACTTCTGCAGTATGTCATTATCATTAAATCAAATTGAAGAGCATCTGGGCGACCAGGCGAAGTCTATTTTATCTCACAAATGCGAAGGTGTCAGCAAAGACCGCATCGTAGCCCCTTCGGCAGACTATGTTGATCAGGTTTTTATCAACTCAGACCGCTCAAACCCCGTACTGCGCAACCTGCAGGGCCTGTATAGTCATGGCCGCCTTGGCAACAGCGGCTATCTGTCAATTCTTCCTGTTGATCAGGGTATCGAACATTCGGGTGGTGCCTCTTTTGCCCCCAATCAAGACTACTTCGACCCAGAGAACATTGTTAAACTGGCCATCGAAGGTGGCTGTAATGGTGTGGCTTCGACATTGGGCGTTCTTGGCCTGGTTTCACGTAAGTATGCGCATAAGATTCCTTTTATTGTTAAGATAAATCATAACGAACTGCTTTCACACCCTAACACGTTTCACCAGATACCTTTTGCTAATGTGCAGCAGGCCTACAACATGGGCGCCACCGGTATCGGTGCCACGATCTACTTCGGCTCTCCCGATTCAGAGGCAGAGATTCAGCAGGTAAAAGACGCCTTTGAATATGCCCATGAACTTGGCCTATATACCATTCTGTGGTGCTACATGCGCAATTCGGCTTTCAAGGTCGACGGTGTTGACTATCACTCTTCAGCCGACCTCACTGGCCAGGCTAATCACCTGGGCGTTACCATACAGGCAGACATCATCAAGCAGAAGCTACCCACCAACAACGGTGGCTACAAAGCCATGAACAAAGACGGCAGCTTTGGCAAATTTCATGAAAAGATGTACTCTGAAATGATCACCGATCACCCTGTTGATCTGGTTCGCTACCAGGTTGCCAATAACTACATGGGCAAGATCGGTCTGATCAACTCAGGGGGTGCCTCGGGTAAAAACGATATGGCCGAAGCCGTAACCACTGCTGTACTGAATAAACGCGGTGGTGGCATGGGCCTGATCAGCGGCCGCAAAGCCTTTCAGAAGCCTTTGAAAGAAGGTGTGGCTCTGCTTAATGCCATTCAAGACGTTTACCTGAACGAGGAAATTACCATAGCATAGGGCGGCTCAGCCAGGCGACTGGCCAGCAAAGAATTCAGTTTCAATCTGTTCTACTATACGATAGCCCAGTCTTTCTTTGCTGTCGTGAGGCCATTCTTCGTCGCGGCCATCTTTGAAAAAGACCGTAAGCTTATTATCATCAGTACCGAAGCCAGCCTTCGGGGCACTTACATCGTTTAGAAAAATCATATCAAGGCCCTTATCAATGAGCTTTTTACGGGCAAACTTTTCAACGTTATGGGTTTCAGCAGCAAAGCCAACCAGTTTGACCCTCTGCATTTTTTTATCTGACACATGCTCACCAATGGTTTTAAGAATATCGGGGTTCGGTATAAGTTTTATGATAGGTGCGTCAGACTTTTTGAGTTTATGGTTGTATTTCTTCTCGGGGCGATAATCTGCAGGCGCAGCCGCCATGACCAGCACCACATCATCGCGCATCTCTTCTTGCACAGCCGATAACAGATCAAGAGTTGAGGTAATCTGCACATTTTTTGCGCTGGGTACGGTTCGAAAGTGTGAGTTCACCGGCCCGCAGATATACACCACTTTGTAGCCCTGGTTCACTGCAGCCCTGGCGATAAAATAACCCATGCGGCCGGTTGAGGGGTTTGAAAGGTAACGAATAGGGTCTACGAACTCGCGGGTCGGCCCTGATGTGACGATAAACTTTATCTTCTTACGGCGCTTAAACAGCATAGCTCATAGTTGGTCGCACATTCTATACGCAAATGCTTTTTTATTGCCCGCCCAACTCATAAATGAAAACTGATAAGAATGTATCGCGAAACCAAATCACGCAGCCTGGCTAAAGCGATCACTAACCGGCTCATAAATTCTTTAGCCACCTTCTTTCTGGTTTTGCTTTTTTTTCCTGACGAGGCGCCTGTGGCAGCCTCAATTGCCATGATCGAAGTCGTGGTGAAATTTATTCTTTATTATCTCAACGAACGCATGTGGGATAAAATAAAGCTTGGTAAACGCGAAATTCAGCCCTTTGTGATCTGGCTTACCGGGCTGCCCTATTCTGGCAAAAGCCTGATCGCTAACGCCATTTACGAATCGCTGAACAAAAAAGGTTTCACTCTCGAGCGTCTTGACGGTGTCGATGTGCGCACCCTGTTTCCTATCGAGGGGTTTACCCGCGAAGAACGTGACGCCTATCTCATGCGCATGGGTTATTTTGCCCGGCTGCTTAAGAAGAACGGGGTCTTTGTGATTGCCTCTTTTATATCACCCTATGAAAAAAGCAGGGCCTACAACCGGCAACTGATCAAAGAATACATTGAAATTTACGTTTCTACCCCACAAGAGGTCTGCGAAGAGTGGGATGAATGGGGCACATATGAGCGGGCCCGCAAGGGTGAAATCGATCATTTCGTCGGGGTACAAGAACCATACGAGGTGCCTGAGAACCCTGAAATTGTGGTAGATCTATCGCAAGAGAAGCTAGACACTGCAGTGAGCAGAATTTTGAAAACTCTGCCTATCAAGTTAAATTAAATAATCTTTTTAACGTCTTCAGGTGGGCGGCCTAAAACGGCACGCTGGCCCTTAACAACGATGGGGCGCTCAACCAGAATCGGATATTTATGCAGATAATCGAGCAGCACATCATCGCTGAGATCTTTGTTTTTCAGACCCAGATCTTTGTAAAGAGGCTCAGACTTACGAAAGATATCACGGGGGCGTTTGCCCATCTTGCGTAATACCTCGCTCAGCTCAGCCTGTGAGGGCGGCTCTTCAAGATAATACCTGATTTCAGGCTCAATACCCTTATCTTTGATGATTTGCAGCGCTTCGCGACTTTTGCGACAGCGGGGATTATAGTATATGGTAACCTTTGCACTCATAAGGCAATGATTTTGCGGAGGAAGGTAAAAAACGCATTATGAAACAGCCCGTCAAGGGTTTTCAGGTTTGACTGAGCAAAGGTTGTCTGCAGAATTGTACCCAGACTGGCATTTTGGCAGGGCATAAATGGCCATTGAAAAGCGCAAAATAGAAGAAATACTGGTACTCGATATTCACAACGACCTCGACGTTGAGAATGCCCAGGCTGTACGCTCAGCCATCGAAGATTCTATTCGCAGCCAGAAATATGAGGTTATTATTAACCTGGCCGACGTACCTCTGGTGACCTCGAGAGGTATCGGCACCTTGATCACTTCACAGACTAAACTGAAAAAATATGGCGGCGATATGCGCATCTGCAATGTCTCAGAACAGAACATGAGCGTATTCAAGGTCACCAAGCTGAATACGATTTTTCAGATATTCAGCAGCGAAGAAGAAGCAATCAATAGTTATAAATAAAAAGGGGCCCCCCTGGCGCGATGCAATCTTTCAATTGAACGCGCCCCTTGGGGCAGCCCCGGTTTAGATCAGCTGGCTTTCAGCAATTCGTTCAGAGTAATACGGTCAGCAGCTTTGTCGTTTTCGTAACGCAGCAGACCAAGCTCTTCATATTTTGGTCGAATACGGTCGCTCAGCAGACCAATGGCTTTCAGGTTAGGAATCAGTCGGCTGAACAGAGTTCTTCTGAATTCGGCCATGATGTTTGATTCAACTACCATTTTCAGCCAGCCCTCACGGGTGGTGGCGTGGCCATAGTACTCATCATAAACTTCAAGAAACATGAAGCGGTTGCGCAACATGATGGCTACTTCATAGGCCCAGTCTTCACGGTCGCGTCTGAATGATTCAGAAACCTCTTGCGTATAGAAATCACGCAGAGCAGCCACACCGTAGTGAACATGACGGGCTTCATCTGAAATTACGTTCTTCAGAAGCTCTTTCAGTAGCGGCTCTTCGGTGTATTTATAGAGTAGACCAAAAGCGCCCAGGGCCAGCCCCTCGACCATAATCTGCATGCCGAGAAACTTAAGATCCCACTCTGAGGCTGCAGTTAAGGCATGAATAACGGTAAACAGGTTGTCATCGATCTGATACAGTTTATTCAACTTGGTATCAAGATATTTGTGAAATACCTCTACGTGACGGGCCTCATCCATAACCTGGGTTGAGCCATAGAGTTTGGCATCAAACCAGTGAGTAGCTTCAACAGTCTGGGCAGATGCATACAGAGCACCCTGCTCGCCATGCAGAAACTGTGAAAGCAGCCACGAAAGAGTTGAATGCATAATTGCTTTGCGTTGCTTTTTGTCTGTTTTATCGTAGAAAGGCATGTCATACATGGGTAACAGCTTTTCAGGAAACAGATCATAGGCCGGGTCGAATGGGTCGACGTTACGATTCCATTCAAGGTCGTCACTATCCCACTGGCCCTTCTTGGCCTTCTTGTATAACTTTTCAAACTCGGGGTTGCCACGATTGTCATACTTCCAGTTATAGTGAACCTCGTGCGGTGACACGATACCAATCTGTGGCTTGGTTTTGCCTTCACGAAAAACATAACCTTTAACAGCCGAAGGAAATAATTGCGCAGCTACCTTGGTATTTCTCAAGGCCATGCCCAGTGCTTCGTCTAAAGATAAACTCATTTTGAAACCCTCCAAAAAAACTAAATAGCCACAAATAGTTTACTTAATTCACCCCAAGTCAACCACTTTTTTGCAGTGTTTCATCAGGCACCACTGCTTTTTTGTTTAGTATAAGCCCGACCCCAGGCTCAAAAAAGGTTGCCACCCCTTAAAACTTGTTAAATTTGCCGCTCTGATATATGGCAACTGAGGCACGTTTTGCATATTTCTTTCCCATCTGGCAGATTGCTTTAAAAGAGTTAAAAAGCTATTTTAACTCAAATCTGGCCTGGTTTATACTCTTCTTTTTCTGTTTTATCTGTGGTTTTCTGGGCTACCGGGCCATCAAGGTTGAGTCGGCTTCAGACAAGGTTGTGCAGATGATTTTCTACTACCTCTTTGGTGGTACGGCCTTTGTGGCCTGTCTGGTTTCAATGCGCCTCTTTGCCGAAGAAAATGCCCGGGGCACTCTTGAGCTGCTCTCAACCTCACCTCTCAGCGAAGGCCAGATTGTAGCAGGCAAGTTTATTTCGTCTTTTCTCTTTTTATTAACATGGATGGTTGCATCTTTGCCCATTCCCCTGATGGTGGTTTTTTACGGTGATGCCCACTGGGGGCAGTTGCTTTCTGGTTACATCGGGGTTATATTGTCAGGCTCGGCGGCTATTGCCATTACCATGTTTTTCTCTACCCTGACCAAGATTCAGCTACTGGCTGCAGCCCTCGGTGGCGCCAATGTGCTGATTTTGAACCTACTGGGTATCTTTGCCCGCGACTTCTCATCGCCAACCAAAGAAATCATGCAAGAGATGTCTTTCTACGTACACTATATGGATTTCGAAAAGGGTGTTATGGTGCTGCGTCACTTTGTTTTCTTTTTGAGCATAATCGCCTTCTATATTTACATCTCAATTATTTCTCTCAGAGTGAGGCGCTGGCGCTGACATGCAGACTGTAATTCGCAACCTGGTTTTTGTAATACTGTCTACTTTTCTCTGGTTGTTTATC
This sequence comes from uncultured Leptospiraceae bacterium, assembly GCA_964532545.1. Classification (GTDB taxonomy): domain Bacteria; phylum Spirochaetota; class Leptospiria; order Turneriellales; family CAZHLC01; genus CAZHLC01. The sequence goes on from CAZHLC010000110.1 coordinate 6,693, forward strand.
AGCCGCTCTTTCTTTTCAATCAAGAGCTTCTGGGGCTGGCTGTTTTATCTGCTCACCCTGGTAGCGCTGATTTCACCGGCTCTGATCATCAACCTGGTTGAAGACGCAAAGAAACTCTATCAGGGCAAACTGAAGAATTCAATCTATGTAATATCTCTGTTTACCCTGATATCAATCGTTTTCTATTTGCTACAATCAGATCTGCTGCTGAGCGAGATGATTCTCGACCAGAAATATGCCGACAGCCGCGACAGTCTTGAGCTCTACAAGAAGATATCGCAGATAATGTTTGTGCTGCTGCTGGTGGCAGCCCTCATCTTTTCTGCAGTGTTTCAGGCGTCATTTACTGCCCTGGTTGCAGATGTGAAACGCTCATCGTATATTCAGGCAGCAGCCATAAGCATCGTACTCTTACTTGGTTTTCTGGTAGCCCTGAACTACGCCGTCAGGGTAAGGCCGGCCAGTGTAGACATGACCACCGTCAGCAAGTTTTCAATTTCACCAGAAGGCAAGTCAATCATCAAGGGCGTAAATCAGAAAGTAGAGATTACCGCCTTCTACCCCTTCTTTCACGAGCTGCAGAAAGAAGTACGACTCATGCTTGAAAGTTTAAATCAGACCAACAGCCTGATCAGCTATGAGTTCGTTGATGCCATTCGTGAAAAAGAAATCGCCGACAAAAAGAAGGTTGCCACCAATGGCATTATTGTTTTTCACTCAATCGATCAGAATGACACAGACCTGAAGCGCCGTGAAAAAACCCGGCGCGTAAACGTAACCACTGAAGCCGACCTCAAAAAGATGGAACGTGACTTTATCTCGGCCATTCTGGGCGTAACCCAGAAACGTAAGAAGGTGTATTTTACCACGGGTCACGGTGAATACAGCTATACCGGCCCCTTTGTGGCCAAGCTGGTCAGTGTACTGCATGACGACCTGCGCCAGCAGAGTTATGACATAGAGTACCTGAACCCAGAGACGGGCTTTCCCCCCGCGGTGCCTGATGATGCTGAAACCGTAGCGATTCTTGGGCCAACAAAAAACTTCTCGTCTGCAGAACAGAAAGCGCTATATAAGTACTTTTTCGAACGGGGTGGCAAAATCTTTCTCGCTCTCAACCCTGAAACAAAGGCCGATTTTTCTTTTCTGCTGAAACCCTTTGAGATTAAATATAAGAAACAGGTTGTGGCCTCAATGCAGTCTGATAAACGTAATAAGTCGATTGTCTTTGCGACCAACTACAGCGGCCACCCCATCGTGAACCGCTTTATTCAATTTCCTGATAAACACCGCTTCAGCCTCTGGCCTGGGTCTGGCCACTTTGAAGAGTTTAAAGATCGCCTGGCCCTTGGCAAAGTTTATGAGAAAAAGTTCTTTGCCCTGACTAACTTTCGTTCATGGGAAGATATCATTCGTAATGGCGTACAAGATGGAAAAAAAGAGCCCAGCAAAGCCTTTAACCTGGCTGTAGCCGTTGGGCTTCCGCCTGTTAAACCTGAATCGGCGGTCGACAAGGTAAAACCGAAGCCCAAACAGCCCGGCAAAAATCTGCGTTTGGTGGCCCTGGGCAGCGCAAGTTTTCTTACTAATGAATTTATCAGCATTGGTCGCAATCATGAAATTGTTTCGAATTCACTGAAATGGTTGCTCGAAGACGAGCGCATCATGGGTATGCTGCCTGCCAAACTGCAGAGTAAAAAGGTCACCCTTACCCCGGGCCAGAGTGATTTTGTAAAATATCTGTTATTGTTCATCTGGCCCTTTGCCATCGTAGCCTCAGGCCTTACTTACGTGCGTCTGCGAAAGAAGAAAGTTGAGCCCAAAAGCAAGGCTGCATAATAAATCACCGGCCTGCCTGCTGGTATCAGCCTTTGACCCCCTCACAGGTGCAGGCACCCATGCTGACTTCATTACCGCCCGCTCACTGGGCACCAAACCAGTCGCCCTGCTTACCGGGGTGACCGCCCAGAATAGCCGGGGGGTTACCCGGGTCAAACCAGTGAGCGCTGATTTAATTAATGAACAATGGCAGGTCTTGAGCGAAGATATTACCTTCAAAGCCATTAAAGTTGGCCTTGTACCCAATGGCCGCACCCTCAATGCCCTGCTGAAACTCTTTGCCACAAAGCCACGGCTGCCCATTGTAGTAGATCCCATCATGGTGAGCACCTCAAATAGCCGCCTCAGTTCACTGAAACCCCCGGCCCTGCTGAAACTCTGCCGGGCTGCCACTGTGATTACTGCAAATGCAGTCGAGCTGGGTCAACTCAGCGGCAAACCGGTAAAGAATGCACCCCAGGTGAAAGAGGCCTGCGATGCCATGTTTGAATACCTGACCCCGGGCAAACAGTGGTTAGTGGTTAAAGGCGGGCACTTGCGCGGGCCCAGATCAGTTGATTACCTTTTTAATGGCAGAGACTTTATATCATTTGATGGTGCCCGGCTGCCCACAAAGAAGATTCATGGCACAGGCTGTGTGTTTGCAAC
>CAZHLC010000111.1:0-9108 GCA_964532545.1 uncultured Leptospiraceae bacterium
GCTATTATCCCGGTGCGGTTCTGGGGCACAATGTGGGCAAGCTGCCAGCATCGTTCTTGCCTGGCTTTACAGTACTGGGTTTTGATATGCAGACCTTTCTCTACCTGGGCACTCATAAGCTTGAAGAGATGATCAGTGGTTCTGAAGACCCGCTCTGGGGCCCCCATTCACATGTAAAGGCTGAGCCCGGCCTGTGGGCTATTGAGCCTCACATTGGTAAGGGTGACATCGGGGTAAAATGGGAAGAGATTCTCGTTGTCACAGAGAGCGATGCCTACTGGCTCGACGATGACCTGCCCCATGTAAAACGCTGGGCCAATAAAAGTGGTAAGCGGGCGAAGCTTACCAATGCCACCTTACCCTGATTAAACCTTTAAGATAAGTTTGCCGCGCTTTTGCCCACTGAAGAGCTGCAGAAACACTTCAGGAAAGCGCTCTAAACCTTCTTCAATATGTTCTTCGGCTTTGATCTTGCCCGCATCGATTAATGCTGCGATTTCTTTGGCACCTTCTTGATACCGGTCAGCATAGTCAAAAACCACAAAACCCTGCATGCGGGCCCGATTAACCAGCAGCGAAAGATAATTGCGGGGGCCGGTCACATCTTGGGTATTATATTGTGAAATAGCCCCACAGATCACAATGCGGGCACCACGCTTTATATTAAACAGAGCAGCTTCTAAGATCTCGCCCCCTACATTGTCAAAATAGACATCGACACCTTTTCGCAGATGCTTTTTGATCATTTTGCCCACATTTTCGGTTTTGTAGTCGATGGCAGCATCATAACCCAGCTCGTTGGTTAGATAATCACATTTTTCTTGGCCGCCGGCAATACCTACAACCTGGCAATCTTTGGCTTTGGCCAGCTGGCCCACGACCGAACCTACGGCACCCGCAGCCCCTGAGACCAGCACCGTTTCACCTGGCTGCAGGGCCCCCACATCAAATAGACCAAAATAGGCTGTCATACCGGGCATGCCCAGGGCGCCCAGATAGCGTGGTAAAGGCGCCAGATTAGCATCGATGGCGGTCAAATCTTCGGCTTTGCCTCTGGCAAAGGCCTGCACGCCAAAAAGGCCGCTCACATAATCGCCTTTTTTGAACTGGCCACTGTTAGACTCTACCACCTCACCGACAGCACCGGCCCGCATAACAGCCCCGATTTTTACCGGGGGCACGTAAGAGCGGGCCTGATTCATCCACCCGCGCATGGCGGGGTCTAATGATATATATAAAACCTTTACCAATACCTCTTCGTCAGCAATCTGTGGCATTTCACTTTCTTGCCACTGCCAGTTTTCTGCTGTGGGCAGCCCGGCAGGGCGCTCTTTCAGTAACCATTGTTTGTTCATATCTGCAGCTTTTTAGTTTACAGGGGCCCTGTCAATTGTCTAACTCAGCTATGGCTCGCCTTATTCTTCTACTATGTCTGTTTCTGCCCTATGGCTGTTTAACCGTGAGTATGCCCGGCGATTCATACGAAGGAAAGTTTCTGCCCTTACAGAGCGGTGAACAGCAGATTGAACGTGGTCTACGGCAACACATCAAAACTTTTTCTAGAATTGGTGAAAGAAATTACTATGAAACAGCCAGGTTGAAGCGTGCCCGTAATTACATTATAAAATCATTTAAACAGAGCGGCCTTGACGTTAAGCTTAATACATTCAAGGTAAGAGATGATCGCTTGAGTAATATCTACATGGTACAACCTGGCCAGAGCCCAAAGTCTCTGGTTATTGGGGCTCATTATGATACGGCCATTGATACCCCGGGGGCCAACGATAATGGTTCGGGCACCGCGGCTCTTCTCGAGCTCATACGGCTGCATGCGAAAAAGAAATATAAATACACCATAATCTGGGTGGCCTTTGTTAATGAAGAGCCCCCCTGGTTTCAAACAGACCTTATGGGCAGTCTGGTATTTGCCCGCCTGCTCAAAGAGAACAATACCGAGGTAGCAGGCATGCTCTCGCTTGAAACCATGGGTTACTATACTGACGAAGAAGAGAGTCAACATTACCCCTGGCCCTTCAGCTGGTTCTACCCAGATAAGGGCAATTTTGTGGCCTTTGTTGCAAACCGTGATTCAAAGCAGCTGGTTAGGCGGGTGGCCCATCTTTTTCGTAACAACTGCAAGTTTCCCTCTGAGGGGGTTGCGGCCCCTGGTTTTATCACTGGCCTCGGCTGGTCAGATCATTGGTCATTCTGGCAGGTTGATTACCCTGCCATTATGGTGACAGATACTGCACCATTTCGTTATGAGCATTATCATAAAAAAACTGATACCTATGAGAAAATCAACTTTGCGGCTACCGCCCGGGTTGTTCAGGGTTTGAGTAAGGTGATCACTGAACTCGCCCAACAGGGCGTTGACGATTAAGCATCGCACCAGGGGCATACTAAATTTCTTGCAACCAGGGGTTTTTGCTGTAAACTTGCACTTTATGCGAGGGGGCCTCTATGGAAAATTACTATGATGACAATCAAGATTTGCAGTTTGTACTCGATCACGTAGTTGAGTGGGAAAAGTTTATTCCGTTAGTTGAGGTGGGCTTTGCTGACGCCAAAAAGTACCAGCAAGAAAACGATGCCCGTTTTGAATACGCACCATCGACCACAGAAGAAGCCCGCGAGATTTACAAGTCGATTCACCGAGCCTACGATGAAATTCTGCAGGGCGAACTGGTTCCCCATTTGATCGAACTTGATGAGCAGGGTATCAAGCTTGAACATGGCAAAGTCATAGTGCCTGAAGCCCAGCGTAAATTTATTCATGCCCTGCGCAACAGCGGTATTCTCAATTTTTCGGTAAGTCGCGAGTTTGGTGGCCAGAATTTCGGGGCTACGGCCCGCATGCCTGTGAACGAGATGGTGTCGCGCGCCGATGCCTCGACGCAGATTATTGTATCATACTTTAACATGGCCGAAATGATTGAGTGGTTTGGCGATGACGACATGAAGCAGAAGTATTTACCACTGTTCGCCCAGGGCAAGATGCTCGGTGCCATGGCTCTAACAGAACCAAATTACGGCTCTGACCTTACTCAGGCCCAGACCAAGGCCGTGAAAAAAGAAGATAGAGAGTTCGGCCTTACGGGAACCAAAATTTTTATAACCCAGGCTTGTGGTTTTGATGATGCGCCCGCTGCTATTTTTACGATCGCCCGCAGCCTTGATAAGAAGGGTGCCTTCGGTTTAAGCTTTTTTCTGGTTGAGACGCAAGACATCGAAGTCAGCCGTCTTGAAGAAAAAATTGGCCTGCACACTTCAGCCACCTGCGAAATTCGTTTAGACGATTCGCGCGGCCAATTGATTGGTGATGAAGGTGCTGGATTGGTGCGCTATGCGATTCAGATGATGAATGGTGCCCGTCTTGGTATTGCCTGCCAGTCTCTGGGTATTGCCCAGGCTGCATATTCACTGGCTGAGAAATATGCCAGCGAACGTATACAGTTTGGTAAGGCGATTAACGAATTGCCGGCCGTAAAACGCCTGCTTGATGAGAGCGAGGCCAAAGTACAGGCCTGCCGTGCCCTGATTTACTATTCTGCGCAAATCGTCGACACCATGGAAGGTCACCGCTTTACCCTGCTGGCCCGGGGTGAAGAAGAGCGCAAGGCCCGAAAGCACCCAGATGTTGCCTATAATGAAAAACTGGCCAAGGTGCTGACTCCGCTGTCTAAGTTTACTGCTTCAGAATTCTGCTGTCAGGTGGCTCATGATGCTGTGCAGGTACATGGTGGTGTAGGCTATACCAACGAGTACCTCGTATCAAAAGTCTACCGCGATGCACGCATTACCACGATCTATGAAGGCACAACCCAGCTTCAGGTTGTGGCCATTATAGGCAGCATTGTAGAGGGTGTAGGCAGTAAGTCTATTCTATCAAGCCATATTAATGACCTGCTTAGCGAATTAAGCGATGCCCCGGTGCGCGAAAAAATTGAGGGCTTCTGGCAGAAGTTAGCCGAGCTTGTACCGCTGTACAAAGAGCTTGAAAAGCCAGACCGAGAGACTGTAGCTCTTGATCTGGTCTGGCATTTGGCCTATACCTACTGTTCGCTGCAGCTGGCCAGGCATGCTGAAATTGCCCGCCGTGAGTCGCACAGTATTCTTGAAAACAAACAGAAGGTGCTGAACACTTTTCTGCGCATGGCAGAAAAGCAGATCGCTGGCACCGAAGCCTACCTGAAGACCTTTGTAGGCAAAGCTGCGGCTACTGCTTAAATCTTATTGAAGAACTTTTTGTAAACAGAGACAACCTTCATCTGCATGTTGAAATGAATCGTACGACATCAATTTGAAAGAAATTAATGCTACGATTTTGCTTTCTGAGAGCCAGAGATTCCTGAACCGGGCAAGTGTTTAATCAAAGTGACCTCATTGCCTGCCTCGTTATAGTTAACCCGGTCAAAGCTGTGAAAGGCCATCTTAATGCCACGACCATGGCCCAGCCCCTGTTCATTAGCGCTGTTTATGTTCTTTGCAAAGAACTTTTTGTGATCAAAGCCGCGCCCCTGATCTCTCACCCGGTAGATGAGCATATCTGAAGTCAGCAGATAATCAATATGTACATGGCGATTCTGCAGGTTCTCGTCTTTCTGTCTTTCTTGAATCAACTCAAGTTGTCTGGCTTCTGTAACTGCCTGAGTTTTTTCTTCAAAAGAGATTTCAAGATTGCCGTGCTCAATCGCGTTAATAAGAATTTCGCGCAGGCTCATACGAATGCTGACCACCTCAGTCTGGGTAAGATAGCGGTTGATGCTGTCTGTCAGATGGTATGATAGAATTTCAGCATTCTGCAGGTAGTTATCAACGGTAAAACGCTGCCGCTCTGAGAGAAGAAAGTCAAGGGCCCGGTCTTCTTCTTTTGAGCTGATTTTGCCCAGTAGCTCATTACTATTCGAAAGATGCAGAGTCAGCTGCATTTCAACCGGTTCTGGCCGATGACCATGCCTGAATGACAGAGCAGCATTGGTAACTTTGTTGCCAGCCAGAGCATCGTCGATCAATGCATCTACGTACTCTATGACAAATTCACCTTCGGCCTGAACCAGGGTTTGCAGTTTCTCGCCTAAAAGCATACCAGGCTGGTGTCCGAGACGGTGATGTACATTATTACTGATACTTTTTATCTGCCCTTCATCATTTAATGAGAATATAATGGCATCTGAGTTCTCAACAAGGTTAGCGTATTTCGTTTCAGATGTTCTCAGTTCAGGCAGTACTTTGTTGAGAATTCGCTGGGTCTCTTTTTTGACCGACAACAGGCTTTTTTCGTGCCCATGATAATTGCTGCCAAGATAATACATCACCAAAACAATAAAAAGAACCAGGGCGGCAGCGAAGCATAAGAAGTTAGGTTTTATCAAAAAATCAGGGTAGAAAATGTAGGTTGTTTGGTTGAATTCATGAAAAAGGGTAACTACATATAGCAGAATCGAATTGAGACTTACACTCAACAGAGTAAGTACGTTTTTAATAAAGCGCCACAACAATGGCGGAATGATCAGCGTAATGAAGAGCAAAAGATAGGCGCCGCTGTCACGTGGGTATAATGCAGCAATAAAGGCCAGCGGCAGCAGCGTGCCGTAGTAGGCCAATGAAGCCCGCAGGTTTATGTCTTTTCGTTTGAAAACTGTATTACTGCCAAGCAGCATAAGCACTGAAAAAAGCAGGGGCGGCAGGGTATACCATGCATTGTTGGCAATATAAAAGGGGCCTTCATCAGGCATGCTATAGAGCAGAATAGCACTGAAAATGAAAAACCCCAGAATGAAGGCGGCCATACCACCCAGTGACAGCCAGATAAAACGTTCTAATAAGTTCTGATAGTGGCGGGTATCTATCATTGCTCAAACTTCTTGGTCAGTTGTAATTCTTTGAAAAAGGCATTATAGTTGTGGCGGGTAAAAAAGTCTGAGAACACAGGGTCATCAAGCATTTCAGCAAAGGCACCACCATCACCCTGGTGTTTGATTCTAAAATCAGCCCGCCTGTGGTCAAAACGAAAAGATATAAAAATTCGCAGATTTCTAAAGCGGGGGTCACGTTGTCTCTGCTTGATCAGTGATAGATAGTCACCCTTGAGCTCGCGGCTCTTCTTCTCATTGTGGTCAATGTGAAGATTGCCATGCTCAATGGCCGCGACGAGCAGTCGGTTAAGCCAGATGCGCAGCCTGATCACCTGTTCAAGAGGCATCAGGTTTTCAACCTGATTAACCAGTCTCTGTGATATAATGCTGGCGTTTTGCAGATAGTTATCAATTAGAAATGAGGCCCGGGCACCTGTAAGCAGATGTTTTATCTTATTTTCTGGTGCACCCGAAATACGCCCCAGCACTGTCTGTTTGCCATTTATTTCAGAGGCCTCGAGACTTACCTTGGCTTCAACGGGCTCAAGGCTGCCACGCATGCGCAGGCGTGTACTGAGAAAAACCCGCTCTTCACCATCTTGCAGCGAATCAAGGGCATCTTGTACCATTGTCACAGACATTTGTTGTTCAACGAAAATCAGATTGAGAAAAGGCATACCCTGCAGTTGCTCTGGCGAAAACCGCAGCAATTGTCTGACTCGTTTGTTTACACTGGTAAAGGTAAAGTTTTCATCGAGGGTAAATATCACGTCAGGTGAGTCTTCAACCAGGTGGGCATAGCGGGCCTTCGAGCTTTCGAGCTCGGGTATGACTTTATCGAGCAGGCGGTTTATTTCGTTCTGTTGTCGACTGAGTTGTTTTTCTGTGCCATAGTTGCGCTCTGCCAGATAAAACAGACAACTCATTGAAAAGGCAATGATGACTAGAATTACTGAAAAGAAAATGACCTGGGTAAGCCCGTCTGTCATGGGAACCATGGGCGGGTGATTGAGAACATAGAAGTGAACCCCGGCAATGGTCAAGATGCTTGTAGCGATACCCATTATGAGGGTCGGCTTGCTCATGTGGCCGATCAACATAAATGGCATTAGTAATAGAATATATTGACTCAAGAAGATGCCCGCATCTTTGCCAAACAGAATAGACAGATAAGACGTCACACAGAGTGCTACTACAAAGGGTATGGCAGCATAACGTACCGCATTTTTTGAGCGAATTTTCAGGTAAAAACAGATAAAGATCAACAGTACCAGAAAAATCTGGGGAAATAACAGACGGGGGGCCCAGTGCATAACCTGAGCGAGGTTCAGAGATTGCAGTTCAATGGCAATGTAGCCTATAATAACATGCCCAGCAAGCGAGAAGATTATGGTCACAGCCGAAATCAGCAAAAGCTGATTGGTAAGCTGGTTAATTCGCAGGTCTGGGGCCTCTGAAAAATTCTCATTGCCGAGACGTACAAGTTTGCCCACCAGAGACATCGAACAATAGCTATTTTTATAGTCTTAATCAGTGTCAAGGTAAAACCATTGTGCTAAAGAAGTTGCAGAAAGCTGCCATCGTTGTTTTTTCGCTGAGCCTTACCGGCTTATTGCTGGTTTCTGGGGCCGCCTGGTATTTCAGTCAGGTGTTGTTGTATACGGGGCCGCATAAGTGCAAACCTGCTCATTACATTCACTGTGATACACCGGCTGAAATCAATTTGAACTATCGTAATATTTCGTACCAGACCGAAGATGGCCTGAATATCAGTGCCTGGTTGATTGAACGAGCCGGGGCTGAATCGGCCATTATAATGCAGCATGGCCGGGGTGCCACAAGACGAGAGGCCCTGCGATATGCGCCTGCACTGCATCGGGCTGGCTATACTCTGCTGTTACCAGATGCGCGTAATTGCGGCCTGAGCGATAGTTCGTTTAACTCTTTTGGTTATCACGAGCAGAAAGATGTCTTTGCGGCTGTGAGGTTTCTAAAAAAGAAGGGGTTGCGCATCGGCTACTTTGGTTTTTCGATGGGGGCCGCCACAGGTATTCTGGCGATGGCCAGAGATAAACAAATCGAAGCTGCGGTATTTGAGTCGGCTTTTTCAGATGCCTATGATGTTCTCACAGAGGCGGCAGCCCAAGACTATGGCCTGCCTGAAAAACCATTGCTGCCCATCGTAAAGCAACTGTATGAGTACAGAGGTAATCTGCGCCTTGCAGAGATCAGCCCAGCCCGGGTCATTGCGAAAATCGCCCCCAGACCGGTTTTTGTTATACATGGTGACGCTGATGAGCGGGTGCCATTTCATCATGGCCCACGTCTGTTTGCAGCAGCCCGTAAACCCAAAGAATTCTGGTGGGTCAAGGGGGGCAAACATACTGCAGCCTACAACGCAAATAAAGCGGTAGCTAATGAGCGCATATCTGCCTTTTTTGCTCGATATCTACCCTGAGGCTTTTTTTGGCTTAGGGCTAAATTACCAGAACAGCTTCTTTGACTTTGAGACCGCTGGCCTGCAGGGCCTTTGAGTAAATCTCAAGTTGTGGGCTATAGCGCTTTTTTAACTGTTCTAAGTTATCTTTCTTCTGCAGAATTTTAAAATCTGCGATTACCCAGCCATCATCTTCTTGAAAAAGCAAGTCTATACTTCCGTCGTAAAGTCGATCTTCTTCTGCAAATTTCACCGGTACTTCATGGTAGACGGTTTTTGCCGCTTCAACCCGCTTGAATATGCTATTTTGCCTGTATTTCAAGTAGAGTGACATAACTTCAATGGCTTCAATACCCAGAGACATCTCGTATATCTGTTGTTCAGCGGCTGCAAGAGCCGACTTTTCATCAGGCATTTCGAGCATTTTATGGATAATCGTTCCCAGAATATTCTGCGGTATTTTTTCAAGATAGTAGCTGAAGTCTTCTTCACCCAGTGAAACCTGAACACGAAAGCCCGGCTGGCTCAGTTCATGTACTTCACTGGGGCTAATCTGGGTATAGGAGGTCTGAGCCAGAGTCTCTAGTGAGTTTTTCAGCTTTTGCTCAAGTGACTCTTCTATTGCTGCTATTTCGCGGTCGGCCGCTGCTTTGACCTGCAGGCTCTGGCCGGTCTCAAGCAACAGCTCTGAAGTTTTAAACTGCCAGGTTTCAAATGGGCCCGGGGGTTCATAGAGGCTGGCACTGAACCGGCTTGTGTAGTTTACCTGACGGGTGCTGAACGGCACCCGGTTGATCAGCAGGGTTTCTTTGG
>CAZHLC010000112.1:0-9103 GCA_964532545.1 uncultured Leptospiraceae bacterium
ACCATCTTTATATACGGCAGCGGTTGTACTTATGCCGGTGCCCAGGGGCGATGTTGAGTTAACGGTGAGAATACCCGATGTCGCTGCCCCTACCTGGCTTTTGGCCTCATCAGGCCCATTTGGGTTTTTCTCGAAACCGGTATTCTGGCAATAGGCCAGACTCAGCGCCAGTAAAGATATAAGAATTCTTGAAAACATGGTTTGCCTTAAAATTAGATTTCATTAGTATTACTTTGGGGCCATTTATTTTACATTTGACAGGCAGCATTCTAAAGAGGCGCTTACGTTATGCCCAGAGCAAAAAATCTGGTGGCCCAGCAGGGTAAATTCAATGTTTTGAAGCTGCGGCCTGTAAAGGCCATAGCAATTTCGGGCAAGGGTAACCCCTATGAGAATGAGGCGTTTTCTGCCTCGGTTGAGGCCATCGTGGGGCTGGCCAGACGATTAAATCGTGGGCAGGTTCTGCTCGAATGTATCTATAAAACTGCTGAAAATGAATTTGATTTTGCCGAAAAAGAGCGCTGGCAATGGCAGTTGTTGGCACAAACGAGGGCTACCGCAGCGGGCCTGCGCAAAGCTGCCGTTGGTGACCTTGAAAAGAAGGCGAAGATAGTAAATCTTAACGAGGGTTTGGTAGTACAGACTCTGCACAAGGGGCCTTTTACAGCAGAGATTGAGGCGTTCAGGCCTCTGTTGAAGTTTATTTATGAGCAGGGTTACCAGCCAAAAGGTGGTTTGCATGAGATTTATCTCAGTGACCCTTCAAAGGTTAAACCCGATGATTTACAGACGGTAGTGCGACGGCAGATTGGAAAAAGATAACCTCTGTTGTGCTCATTCTTCTTGCGATACTAATGTTTCTTTTTCTGCTGACCATGCTACCTGTATCGGGTAACCGTCGCAGTTACCAGTTAACCACCAATCTTGATCATGCTGCACCGTTTGGCTTTCCTCATGATTTTTTATGGGGGGCCGGTGTGGCCGGCCATCAGGTTGAAGCTGTAGATAAAAACGACTGGTCTGCCTTTGAAAAGCAGGTGATCTCTGAAGAGAAGTTTAATAATCTGGGGCCAGGCCATGCCATACCCGGCCATATTTACAACTATGGTAATGCGACCATTACCATGCGTATGAAAAAGTCTCAGTTTGAAAGCCGGCTGGCTCAAGACCTGCGTCAGGCCCGTGACTTGAACCTGAATTGTTTTCGTTTTTCATTTTCATGGGCGAAGCTGTTTCCCCGGCCTGATATGCGGCGCCCTGATGCCTCGGCGCTCAGCTATTACCGCCGCATCTTGCGCGAGCTGCAGAAAAACAATTTAGAGCCCATTGCCACCATCTTTCATTTCACCACACCCCAGTGGTTCTGGCAAGAGAAGCGTGGCAAAAAAGGGTGGGAAAGAGACGACGCACTTAAACTGTTTGAGCAATACGTACAATGCCTTGTTGACAACTTCGGTAAAAGCATCTCTACCTGGGTTACCATCAATGAACCCATGGTGTATGTATACAATGGTTATCTAGAGGGAATTTTTCCCCCCAATGAGCAGCGTGGCACCCCTGATGGCTTATCGGTGGTGATCTCAAGACTTGTAAAAGCACATGCTATCTGTTACAAATTGATCAAGCGCCATGGGCTGAAGAACAACCAGCAGACCATGGTGGGCCTGGCCCATCATTTTCGTTCTTTTGAACCATGGCGTAATTATCATATTCTTGACAGGCTTATGGCCCAGCAGTTAGAGCAGGCCTTCATCTGGGATTTTTTAGACGGGCTGCAGACCGGTTATCTCAAGCTGAGCCAGACAGACTTTCGCGAAGAAGTACCTGATGCCCAGGGTTCACTTGACTTTGTCGGTCTCAATTACTACGGGCGTCTTTACGCTAAAGCCAACGTATTTCGGCCGGGCAGTCTTCAGTTAATCGCAGATTCAGCTGACGAATCGGTGAATCTGGTTTCTGATTATCCCCATGGTTTCTATAAAATGATGAAAAAAGCATTTGATAGATACAAAATGCCGTTGTATATTCTAGAAAGCGGGGTCGATGACCGTGAAATCGATGACCTCAAGCGGCAAGAGTACATGGTAATGCATCTGAAAGAAATCTGGAATGCCCTGCAGGCTGGAGTCAACGTCAGGGCCTATCTGCATCACTCTCTGCTTGATGGCTTTGAATGGGCCGAGGGTTTTGAAACCAAGTTCGGGCTGCTGAAAGTCGATTTTCAGAATCGCTGTCGCCGCATTCCCCGCCAGAGCTGCGAGATTTACCGGCAGATAATAAACAATAATGCCATCAACCAGAATCACTGGCAGAAATATTCACAGAGCTTTTTAGAAAGAACCTCATGAGCTTTTCACCTGAAAATATTAATGCACTGATGCGCCCCCGCAAGGTCTGCCTCTGCAAGGGTGTAAGCAAAGAAGATATTATTAAAACAGTTAAAGATGGTGCCACCCGTATGGGTCAGGTAGTCAAAAAGACCCATGCGACCACAGGTTGCGGCACCTGCTTTCTCGATGTAAAAGAACTTGTACAGCAGACACTCGATGAGGTTAAAAAAGAGAAAGACCCCCAGGCAGAACTGCCACTTGATAGCTGAGCCTGGGCAGGCTATTTTTCTTGTAGTAACTCGAAACTCAGAATTCTGGTATCACGAATGATGTTTTTGCTACCCGGATAATTCATCAGGGAATGTCGATGTGGTATAATAATGCCATTAATTTTGCGATAATCGGTGAGGTGCATGGTTCCGTAGAGAGAGGGGTTGTGTTCGCGCATGGTGTATTGAATAAAATCAAGTGTATGGCTTTGTTGATTTATCCACAGCAGATATTGATCATGTTCATTGCTGGCCTTGAACGACCCAGTGGTCAAGAGCACCAGCTCATAACCATTACCAATGGCAGCAGCTGAGCCTGCATAGGCCTGCAGTTCAAACCGTTGGGCATACTCAGCAAAAAACATAAACTGCCAGAGCAGGCGCATAAACAGGCTTACCTGGCGGTCTTGCCCTTCAGGGGCTTTGCCCGGCTCTTGCAAAAGAAACTCTTTTTCAGGGGCCTGCAGCCGCAGCTTTTTGCCAAAACCTCTGGTCTGCAATTCTAGCTGGGTAGGTGAGTCTTGCCACGGCATTGAAAAGTTGCGACTGAAAAAGGCTGGCCATTCATCGCGCAGTGTCAGTTTTACTGCGCTGATTCTTGCAGAGGGTTTCAAAGCATCATACATGGCCACGACCATCTGCTCAAGCAGCAGTTTTCCCTTCTGTTTATCAATATCTGTGACCCCCTGGTCTTGCATTTTGAGGGGCCGCAGGTCGGCTACAGTACAATGACCAGCCAGAAAAAGCGCCAGCAGGGTGAGCAGTAAGTGTTTGTTCACAGTGAAATTACTTTTCAGCGTTATATGCTTTTATGAGTTCTATAAAACGATCGCCATATTTTTCAAGTTTCGCATAGCCAACGCCATTAACCAGCAAGAACTGCTCTTGGTCTTCGGGCAGAAAGGTGGCCATTTCAATCAGTGATTTATCAGAAAATACAATGTAGGGCGGCACCCCGGCCTCTTCTGCCAGGGTCGCCCGCAGATCACGCAGCATTTGAAACAGCTGGTTGTCGTAAGTTCCGCTGCGTTGCATGGCTGCCGGTTTTGATTTTTCGAGTTTGGCCTGAACCAGAAAGCCCTCGAAAGTGGTTTCGCCTTTAAGCAGGCCGTAGCCCTTTTCTGTGACTGAGATCACGTTATAGTTATCAATGTTCTGGTTGATATAGGCCTGTGATAGTAGCTGGCGGGCGAGATTTTTCCACTGGTTTTTGCTGAGGTCTTTGCCAATGCCATAGGTTGACAGTTCGTTATGGCGGTTTTCAAGCACCCGCTGATTCTGCGAACCCCTGAGTACATCAATGATATAGGTGATACCGAAGCGGTTGCCTGCCCTGTGTACACAAGAAAGCAGCTTCTGCGCAGGCAGGGTCAAATCGTCGAGAGTGCGCGGGTTAAGGCAATTGTCGCACATCTGGCAGTTCTCTGCCTGGGGTTCTTCGCCAAAGTAGTTGAGCAGAACTGAACGCCGGCAAGAGTAGCTCTCTGCATATTGCAGCATTAGATCAAGTTGTTGGCGGGCTACTACCTGCTCAGCTTCGTTTTTCTGCTCGATAAAGTGATTGATCTTGCCGGCATCGCCGCCGCTGTAGAGCAGCAGGCAGGTGGCCTGCAGCGAGTCACGGCCCGCCCGGCCGATTTCTTGATAGTACGATTCGAGGTTTTTGGGCAGGTCTGCATGCACCACAAAGCGTACATTTGATTTGTTGATGCCCATACCGAAGGCCACTGTGGCGACTATGATCTGTACCTTGTCTTTGAGAAACAGGTCTTGATTGCGCTCGCGCTCTTCTTTGGTCATGCCGGCATGGTAGGCTTTTACTGAATAACCGGCCGCAGCAATTTTCGCCTGCAGCTGTTCTGTCTTTTTGCGCGAGAAACAATAGATAATGCCGGCTTCGTCGGGTCGCTGGCTGAGAAAGTGAAGAATCTGTTTGCTGCCGTCATCTTTATCGCGCACCTGCAGCAGCAGGTTAGGCCGGTCAAAGCTGGCCACGTATTGCTGGGCATCGTTTAAGGCGAGATTGTTTATGATGTCTTTCTGTACCCGATCGGTGGCGGTGGCTGTAAGCGCTACGTAGACGGGGTTGCCCAGCTTCTTTCTGATGCCAGCCAGCTGCCGGTATTCAATACGAAAGTCGTGGCCCCATTCTGAAACACAGTGGGCCTCATCAATGGCCAGGCACTCAACCGATAGGTCGCTGAGCATATTCAGTATGCTCTGCTTCAGCAGAGTCTCGGGTGCAACATAGAGCAGGTCATATTCACCCTGCCTGAGCTCAAGCATACGCTGCTGGTAATCGTCGAATTCAAGAGTGCTGTTAAGCAGGGCTGCCTTTACACCCAGCTGATTCAGTTGATTCACCTGGTCTTGCATGAGCGATATTAAAGGTGAGACCACCACCGTGAGACCTTTGAAAACCAGTGCTGGCACCTGGTAGCACAGAGACTTGCCACCCCCAGTTGGCATGATTACGAGGCTGTCTTTTTTATTCAGTACAGATGTTACAATATCTTCTTGCAGCGGCCTGAAAGAATCATAACCAAAAACGTTCTGTAGAATTTCAATGGGCGTTTTGGCAGATGAAACTGTCGAAAAATCAAGCTGGCCAGACACAAAGGAATTATGTCGCCCTGAGGCCGCGGGTCAACTATTTTCTGGTTTTGTTAATTTTCAGCTGGCGGCTTATTATTGGGGTATAGTATCCGATGAATTCTCGCTGCCACCAGTTACCGGTGGCCCTCTTCAGATCAGGTGAAGCAAATTTGTAATCATATAACACAGCTCTGACATATTTGGGCGGCCTGTTAGGAAAGGGGTTATCAGCCAAAAGAGCCAGCACAGTTTTGTTGTTATCGAGCAGACGGTACATCATATGTATCAGCCAGCTGTTGCGATGGTAATTTGAAAGAGAGGCAAACCACATCTGCCAGTCAAGACGTGGTTGGTGGGGGGCTACGAAGCCCGGTGCTTCTCGCAGACCCTGTGGTTTGTACCTAAACTGGTAGGCCCGCCAGTTTTGCTGGTCATCGCTGCCCTCGACTATGATTTCGGGGCGACTGGTGGTCATGCGGGCAAAAAGGCCGTAGCGGTTTGAGATCATGGTGGTGGCCAGATAGGTTGGGTATGCTCTGGTTGATATAATACCCAGGGTAGAGAGCAGCTGCCAGCTTGATAGCAGTAACAGCAGGCCCGCGGCCGCAGGTAAAAAACGATGCAGCTTCGGGCCCGCTACCTGCTTTTTTATGCGCTTTGGTAGCCACCCTGGTAATGCATCGTCTTGGTAAAGAGAGATCACCAGAACAAGCGTCAGCAGGTTAAAAAAGGTATAGTTGCCTGATATAAAAATAGCAAACATCAAGAATACAAAAGCATAGATGGCAAGGCGGCGCCAGCGAAACTTGAAAAAGATCAGGCAGGGTATGGCCAGCTCAAGTATAAGTGTGCCCAAGGTTGCGGCTTTGAGAAACCAGCCGGGCATAAAGTGAATGTAATATGATAAAGCGTTTGGTAATGGCTGGGTAAAGAAGTGATATTGCATGGCTGACAGGTCAGCCCAGGTTGCATCACCTGAGGCTAGTTTCACGACGCCCGCTGAAAACATCAGTTTAAACAGTAAGAAGCGAAATAGCCAGCCGCTGATAGCCGCCTGGCGCCTGTCTGTTAACAGCTGAGGTTGTGGTTTTAAACTCCAGGGTACGGCCAGCAGGGCCATAAACCCTGTTTCACAGAGCAAAGCATCCCACTGAAAGTTGAAGAACACCTGGCCGGCCGAGCTCAGGCTTAAATAAACCAGATATGATAGAAGTGCGGCCGGCCCCGGTAGCATACCAATAAGCAGACAGAGAGCAGCCAGCACACCCAGTAGGTGCACCAGGTGTATCATGGTCTCCGATGTACCCAGCCAGAAAAAACCTGGAGAATAGAAGTATTTGCCAAAACCAAATTGATTGTTCAGAGTCGTATGGTATTTCTCGATGGGCAGTATACCTTCGGGGCCAACAAGGCCACTGTATTGTACCCATGAAGAGGCAATGGCAATGAGATAGACCAGGGCCAGGCCTCTGATGATCAGGGCACTGGTAAGGCGCAGGTCTTCGCGCCCGAGAGCGCGCTCTAGTTGTTCTCTGATTCTCTGCAATTATCTTTCTTTGCGGCCAAACAGTCTACGAAAGAAGTTGGCGATGTCTCGGTTCACCGCATACAGCACGGGTATGACGATCAGAACAGAAATGGTTCCTACCATTAGGCCCCAGGCCATGGCCATAACCATGGGTGATATAAAAGTATCAAGGCCACCAATAATGCCGTAGGCTGTAGGTATGAGCCCTGCCATGGTCGTCAGGGTGGTGAGCACAATGGGTCGCAGACGCATTACTGAGCCTTCAATAACTGCGTCATTGAATTCTTCTGCGGTAAGCTCTTTGACAGTGCCCGCATCTTCTTGAAGGCAATAATCTGAGCGTTCGATTGAGCCTGTATCACGCAGGCGATTAATAAAATCGACCATAATCAGCGAGTCGTTCACCAGAACACCTGAGAAGCCCAGTACCCCAATGAGTGCCAGCATTGAGAGAGGCATCACATGCAGGCCGAAGGCGAGGCAGATGCCAATTACCCCAAAGGGTATCACCAGCAATACCATCAATGGCTGGGTAAAAGAATTGAATTGAACTATGAGAAAAAAATAAATCGCAGAAAGCGCAGCGAAAAGCAAGATAGCAATATGAAGCAGGGTGTTTGAACTCTCTTCAGCCTCGCCGCCCAGCACCACCTTAATGTGTTTCTTCTCATCTTTAATTGTTTTACGCTGTTCAGACAGGTAATTCTTAAAGTATTCTTTCAGCTGGCCATAAACGACGGCTGGGTTTGTTTTGTTGCGGTCGATATTACCGGTAATCATGTTGGTGCGGTTGCCGTCATAATGGTAAATGTTCTGGGCTGACTCGGCTTTTTCTTCAGATACCAACTGGCGTACATTTACCAGGCGCCCATAGGTGTTTCGCACCATTAAACCGCCCAGGGGGTTCTTAAAATCTTTTGAGCCCTCATCAAGGCGAACTCTGAAGGGTACTTTTTCTTCGGGGGTCTGCAGGTAGGTAACGACTGTGCCATCGAAGGCTGTGCGAATGGTGTTGGCGATGTCTTCAACGGTGAGGCCGGCTGTAGCAATCTGGTTATAGTTGGGCAGCAGGCGTACTTCATCTTTGCCAATGCGGTAATCTGTATTGGTTTCAGTTACATTGAACTTTTTGATTTCTTTTTGTATTTTCTGCATGGCCTGCAGGCGCACTTCGT
Source organism: uncultured Leptospiraceae bacterium (assembly GCA_964532545.1). Lineage (GTDB taxonomy): Bacteria > Spirochaetota > Leptospiria > Turneriellales > CAZHLC01 > CAZHLC01. Next base: position 7,898 of record CAZHLC010000112.1, read on the forward strand.
TATCGTTGCCAATAACCCTGATCTCGATGGGCTCACCAACTGGCGGGCCCCCGCCATCTATCCAGAAGTTGAGTTTTTTGATTGTGTCAACCTTGCGCTCTGCAAATTTCTCTTTGATAAAGTTTTTGACATCAATGGCCTTCATGTCGCGGTCAGAATACTGGGTAAGAATGAGGTAAGTATAAAATTCGTTGTGGGGGGCCTTAGAGCCATTGCGATAGTTGCGGCCCACTACAGTTTTAAACGAATGAACCACGCCGTCGGGAAGATCGATGAGAATTTTCTCAAGCTTCTCAACTTCTTTAGCGGTGTAATCGAGGGTACTGCCACGTTCGGTTTCACCGTAAACAAACATCTTGCTTGACTGATCTATGGGAAACATATCAAAGTTCGCGATGAGATAACTTAGACCCGCACCAACCACTAAAAAGCCCGTCAAAAAAAGCATACTGATGTATTTACGTTTCAGGCTGGCAGTCAGCAGCTTACGATAGATCTTTTCAATGGTGCTGATCAGCCGCTGACCGGGCGGTAGCGATTTTTGTTCAGCTTTGGCATGTGACAGGTGGGCTGGCAGAATGGTAGATGCTTCGATCAAACTGGCCAGCAGCATAATAATCACCATTGAAGGTATTTCAATTGAGAAATCTCCGATAACGCCGGGCATAAAATAAAGAGGAATAAATGCAATAATGGTGGTGATGATGGTGCCCAGAACCGGTTTATACACCACTTTCAGGCCATAAAGGGCTGCTTCTTTCGGTGGTTTGCCTTCTTCGCGGGCCCGGTAGATACTCTCAGATATAATGATGGCATCATCAACCACCATGCCCAGCACCACGATCAGGCCAAGAATTGAGATGCTGTTGATGGTGATATCAAGGGCCGGCATGGCGATCAGCGTCAGCCCCAGAGATAGTGGAATGCCGAAAGCCGTCCATAATGCGGTGGTGCGATCGAGAAAGATAAAAAGAATACAGATCACCAGTAGAAAGCCGAGCACGGCGTTACCAATAACTATGCTAAGGCGGTTTTTAGTTTCGATTGAATCATCAAAGGTTGAAAATATGCTGAGGTTCAGATCTTTTGGCACTGTCTGAATATAGTCTTCAACCACCTCATGAATCTGCTCTACAGTGTTGATGATGTCTGAGGTTCCTTTTTTTGAAACCCAGAGTGACATGCCGCGGCTGGCTTTCTCGGTCT
>CAZHLC010000113.1:0-9098 GCA_964532545.1 uncultured Leptospiraceae bacterium
CCAAACACAGAGCCCAGCGGTAAAAACCAGTAATTCAAAAAAACAGGTTCTACTTTTAAATCGGCCAGGTGTAGATAATTTGAGAACAGTAGAAAGGTAGCCCCGAAATTTAAAGTCAACAGATAGTATAGACCCGGTGTCTTTTTCTTAAAGGTGAAAAAGTAGAAGCACAGCAATACGCCCATGCCAGCCCCACCTAAAACAATAACTTTAATAATCTCGGTCAACATGGGCCTGGTTAAATTTCGAGATAGGTTTTGTCAGGGCAACCGATTATTATGCCTCAGCACCAACCAGCTCGCTTGAAGAGTCTTTCTGCATAAAACCGTACACATAGACCCCCAGCAGAATTCCGCTGAAGGTAAAAATGCCAGACATGGTACCAAAACCCATCTGTGCCAGAGCTGGCCCGGGGCAGGCCCCTGTAAGGGCCCAGCCAAAACCTGCCATAAGGCCGCCAATAATATGCTCGCGGCCTGGCTTGTCACGTTTTGCCATTAAGAATTCATTGGTAAGCACAGATTTAACTTTAAGCTTCTGCATAATGAATGTGGCTACAAAGCTGGTGCCCACTGCTACGCCCAGCACACCATACATGTGAAATTCTTCGAACAAAAACATACGCATGATTATGTCATAGTTTGATACACCAGACTGAATTAACACAAAGCCGAAGGCGATACCAGCAAAGAGAAAAAAGATTCGAATCAACATAATTATACCCAGAGATGAATCAGGCGCGTAACGATAACGCCGCCCACCAGAAAACAAACTGTTGCAGCCAGGGCTGCAGGTGAGCCCTGGGCCAGCCCAGAAATAGCGTTGCCCGAAGTGCAACCACGGGCCATACGCGAACCGTAGCCCCAGAGAAAGCCACCGCTGATTAAGATGGCGGCTTTGGTGTAGAGGCTATCGCCCCAGATATTCTCAAAGGTTCCCAGATCAAATGAATAATTGATACCACCATTATAGAAAGCAGCTAGCACCCCGCCCAGGGCCACACCAATGATAAACATGGTGCGAAAACCCAGAGGGCCCCCCATTTCGGGCCGGTGAAAATAGGGTTTCTTAGTAATAACAGAACATAAACTCACATAACCACGGGTTATTGAAAGATAATGGCCGCCTACCCATGTAACCATGATGTAAACAGCTGCGATGGCAAAGCCACCAATGTAAAAGGCCCAAACGGCTTCAGATGCTAACATTCAGGTAGGTTATTATAAAAGAAACGCAGCGTCTACTTTTTGCCAGCAGGGGCCAGCATTCCCCAGAACCAGTTATAGTTATGTACCACAGTTTTACCACCGGCCAATGCTCTGCCCTCTTTTAGCCAGAGAAATATACCTCCGTCGAGGTTGCTCACCGAACGAGCGCCGACCTGCCGTAATGTCTGCCCGAGTCTTTCTGCCAGGCTGCTGCTGCGCAGCCCCACTGAACAATAAAAAACCAGGTCTCGGCCTTGAATGGTTTGCTGGTGGGCACGTAGAAAATCATCGGCTTCAATCTGCCAATCGACTCTATTGGCCCCTGCAAGATGACTCGTTTTGAACTCGAGAGGGCCGCGCGTGTCAAAAAGAATAATATCCCCAGACTTAATCTCTGCTTGTAACCACGCACCTGATTTATGCTGCACCTTAAAACTCTGTGCCAACTTGCGGGTCGCCGAAAGCCCAAACAGTTTAAAGGCCAGCAGAGCAGTGGCCGTTAGCAGAGAAAGACCAGCAAAAGTTTTAGCTAGTTTTAGAGCCACGCCAGCGGCGCCTCAAGCAAACGCTCAAAACCATACTTTTTACAGAAGGCTTGCCACTTTGATTTATTGGTGCCAAAGAACTCTAAGTCTGCAAGTGGGGGCATGGGCACATCAACCCGCAGAGTGGCCAGCTTGCGGTATAGCAGGGCTTCTTTCATTTCATTCTGCAGAGTAGTGCACAGTTTGGCCCCACCTCGAACCTTAACATTCCACTTTTCAAAGTCTGCCGGTATCTGCTCGATATGGTTATATTCGCTAAGCAAGGTTGCCGTTGATTTTGCACCCCAGCCGCTCAACCCCGGAATACCATCGGCACTGTCACCCACAAGGGCAAGATAGTCGGCAATTGCAGCAGGGGCAACCCCCATTTTTTCTTTTACCGCTTCAGCATCGTAGTACTTTTCACGCCGACGATCCCAAACCAGGGTTTTATCATTCACGCACTGCATCAGGTCTTTATCTGGCGAGGCTAGAATAACCTGATCAAACTGATCTGCAAACTGGTGGGCGGCCGCAGCCAGAGCATCGTCAGCTTCAAACTCAACCATGGCGAATACATAGAAACCAAGGGCGGCCAGGCCCTCTTCAAGGGGTGCAAACTGGTTGTGTAAAATGGGGTCTAGACCTTCGCCACTTTTATAGTACTCAAACAGATCGTTGCGAAATGATTCAATCACATGATCTGTGGCCACAGCAATATGGGTAGGCTGCTCTTCACGCCAGAGCCGAATCATCGATCGCAATACGCCCTGAACTGCAACGACTTCAAGGCCATCGGGTGATGCATGTTCTGGTGCACCGAAAAATGCCCTGAACAGCTCGTAGGTTCCGTCAACCAGAAAGAGTTTCTTCACATGCAGACAAACATATAAAGCACACCTGCAGAAAAGTATTTTGTTTACAGAGAGCCCTGCTCTGATAATAATTTCAAACTATGGCCCTGAGCCTGCGCAGTTATATTCTGGCTTTTACCATAATTCTTTCGGCAGCATTTCTGCGCCAGGCCATGAACTGGTTCTTGCAGGTCTTTGACCGCGATATGCTCATTGCTCTGGTCTGGGTAATGATGGCCCTTGGTATTGCCGGCCTGTTCTGGATGAACCGCCGCCCTAATTCAGTCTGGCGGCTTCTGGGGCTCGCCACCATCGTCGGGCTGGGGCTATTAGCTGCATGGTTCATGCAGATACCCGAAGAAAGAGTTCATTTGCTCATCTACGGCATTCTCGCCTTCAGCATGTGCTATGATTATACCCATAAAATGTACTCTGGTTTGAGCTGGGTACTGCTCGCACTACTGCTGGTCTCATCGGCTGACGAGCTGTTTCAGTATTTTCTACCATACCGTGTAGGTGACTTACGCGATGTGGGGTTCAATATGCTGGGCAGCCTCTGGGGTATTGGGCTTTTTATTTTCACCTCTTCACCTGAAAGTCAAACCTCTTGACGGCACTTTTAGAAACCTGATGTTACCCGATGGGCGATAAGCCAAGCCTCGATATACAGCAGAACGAACACGACGGTGTTCTATTGCTCAGCCTCAACGGTCAAATTGAGGCCGAGACAGTACAGAAGCTGCAAACGCGTCTGAAGGCCGCCCTGGTAAAATCGTCTTACCGTTTGATTATAGATTTCAGCCGGGTGAGTTTTATTTCTTCGATAGGCATCGGCATTTTTGTGCGCGAAGGCTCTGAAGCAACCAAACAGGGGGGCGAAATTATACTCACTGCCCTTGAGGGTGATACCCGCTATGTCTTTGAGAAACTGGGCCTTGCCGTTGCCTTCAAGTTTGCCCCCAGTGTTGAAGCAGCCCTGAAGCTTCTCAAGTAAACATGCCCAAAGCCCCCACACGCTCATTCATTGGTCGCCTGTTATCAATCTTTCGATACAATGAACCAAAATCTTTTGTAGAACTGCCCCTGCCCAGCAAGGGTAAACTTTTTGTAAGCCCCATGCCCTTTGGCCCCTATGATGTGCATAACCGCATGTTTAAGATGTACCTCAAGTTTAATGTCAGCCTGGTTCTCGTTCTGGTCACCGATAAAGAGATTGAAAAGAAAGCCAAGAAAAACCCTCTGCCAATCTATGACAAGCACCAAATGCAGGTAATTAGAGTACCTTTTGCTGATTTGACAGCCCCCATCTTCGAAGATCTGGCCGCAGCCATACCGCCACTGTTAGTACACCTGAAAAAGAAAAACGTAGCTATACACTGTAATGCAGGTGTGGGCCGCACCGGGGTCATAGCCGCCTGCGTAGCGGCGGCCATGATGAAGATGACCGGCGATGAAGCTCTTGAATATATTCAAAAGCACATGACCATTCAGATTACCGACGAGCAGAGCCGCCTGGTTAACCGCTGGGTTCGAGAAGAATTTCCGCGGTATGGCTTTTTCAGCTGATTATCAGCGCGAAGCCAGCCGGCGCATGTCAGCCAGCAGCTTGCCTGTCAGCAGTGATTGAAACCTGTTAAGCTCTTTAAGCGCCTTGTCATCGGGGCGCATCTTACGGCTCCATATTTTGAGGGCAAACCTGATAAAACGATTATCAATAATCTCAGTCTGGCCGTTGCCGCTTACAATAGTGTTCGAAGCATTCTTGCCATTCCATGCAAGGTTCAGACGGGTGCCCTTGCCATTGTTACCCTTCTGCATAAGAGTGGCCATTTTGCCTGCCAATTCTTCAATATTACCTGGTATACCAATATCAATCAACCAGGTAGGCAGCACGTGATAAAAACGCCCTGACACTGATGGTTTAGGAATGCGGGTCACGTGCAGTCTAAAAGAAGCGTTACGGCCCTTGCGACGGTAATCAGCCCGGGTAATGACACTTTTTGTATTAAACTTGAGGCCATAGATATAGAGTCGGGCGTTCATAATTCCGTAGAAGGTATATCTATTGACCTTGGCCAGTGAGAAGGCCTGATCAAAAGCTGGCCTGCCCTTACCATCAAAGGGTACAATCTTGCCATCTTTGGTGTAAAGCGACCAGACAATGCTGCGGTTTTTCGAGTCGAGATAGAACGTGGTAACCCGCTTGCCCTTGCTATTGTTCACGATCAGTCGCAGCTTCAAGATACCCTTAACCTCTTCGAGATAATCATAAATTTCAGGAAAGTCTCTTTTCAAAGCACGCATTTTCAGCCCACCGATCATTTTCATATGGGTGTACTTCTGGCCATTGTGCTCTTTGACTTTCACCAGCGAGCGCAATGATGTATACTTATGAAGCACCTTTGAGAAATTTGGCAGCTGATTGGCATAGGCATTAAGCAATGAGCGGCTCTCGCCTTTTACATTACGATAGATTGATGAATTTGCATAGCTGAGTTTTGACAGATTGGTGGGGTCGAGAATCTTCTGTAGCCCTTCAAGAAAAGCCGTGCCGTTAATATGCGAAAACTGCTTGAGGTTGGTGCGAAACTTTGCATTGCCTCTGAAAGAGCGGTCACCTACAATTGATTTATCTACTTTTCTTAAACCGAATTCAGCGCCAAAGTTTCCGAAAGTTGAAATATTTACACTTGAGTAAGAGCCCTTCACCAGATCTAAGCGGTAGGCTGAAGGCAGGTTCTGGCCACGCAGAGTAACAGTATGAAAACCACCAGAACGGCCGCTCATGTACTTACTTTCATATAGTTGCATAAAATCAAATTTCTTAACAGACTCATCAAGAAAGTTAAAGAAGCGTTTGGCACTTTTGCCGATCTTCAGCTTAGATGACATCTTATGCCATAGCTCAACCATCTGCAGACCCGATTTAAGGCCGTTATTGCCCGGGCCCAGAGTCTTAATCGCCGAATCAAAGGCATACCCCAGTATGCCGGTTGAAAAAATAAAAGCTACCACAAGAGTAACGCGTTTAAACTTTTTCATAGTATTTTCCTTCGTGTGCTGAAACCTGACCTAAGTGGCCGCACAGGCGGCCGCTGATTAAAGCTTGAAACCTATGCCACCCGAGTAGATCAACTCATTCATATCAAGATGAACACCGCGTGAATAGTACTCTGAGAACCTGAAGCTAACTTCGCCCATGAGGTGAAAGAATGAACCATACCAGCCAAGGCCAGCGTTGAACTCAATGCCAGTCACAGCCTTGGTAGCCAGCCCGGGGGCCTGCACAATTACAAAACCAGCAGTTGCGCCGAAATGAAAACCAAGATCACCAAGGTTATAGGGGTGAACATTACCGCCCAGCCCGAAATAGTCGTTGCGAAAGCCATCTACCGAAGCCAGAGGCAGATGCGAAATACCGCTGATTGATAACATGTCAAAAACATGGTAATCAAACACACCACGCCAACCTATCTGGTTCTGATCTTTGTTACTGATAAAGACCTTGGTAAAGGCCAGACTACCAGTCAGTCGCAAATTGCCCTTCTTGGGCACATTTGTGTAAGACTCGAAGTCTTCGTCTTCAACCTCTTCAGCCTCGGTTGTGGTTTCAGTGGCACCCGCCTGACCGTATACATAGGCCATTGGCAGCATTGATAGACATAAGAAGATAGCAAAGAATCGCACCTTAATCATGAGGACATTCTGATGCCTCTAGATCAGTATGCAAGAAATAATAAACAAAATTGATGAAAATAGTTTTCTAGTTTGACTCGTCGATCAGGCGGTTTTAGACTTCGCTTCTTTTAAAAGAGGAAAGCCCATCTCTTCGCGAATAGCCACATAGCGTTTAGCAATCTTCTGGGCCAAATGGCGAATCTTGGCAATATATTCAACCCGCTCGGTCACCGAGATCGCCCCCCTGGCATCAAGCAGGTTAAATACATGTGAACATTTCAGAAGATAATCATAGGCGGGAAAAACCAACTGGGCCTTCTCAAAGGCCAGAATGTCTTCGGCTTCTTCTTGATACTCTTTGAACCAGCGAAACAGACGCTCAGTATTTGCGATTTCAAAATTATAGGTTGAAAACTCGAACTCAGTCTGTTTGTGCACTTCACCGTAGGTCACAAACTCATTCCACTGAATGTCAAAAATACTTTCGACCCCCTGCAGGTACATGGCCAGCCGCTCAATGCCATAGGTTAATTCAAGAGATACTGGTTTAAGGGGCAAAGAACCACAGTGTTGAAAATAGGTAAACTGCGTGACTTCCATGCCGTCGAGCCAGACTTCCCAACCCAGACCGCTGGCACCCAGGGTAGGAGATTCCCAGTCATCTTCAACAAACCTGACATCGTGCTCTTCAAGGTTCAGACCAAGGGCCTTTAATGATTCAAGATAAAGTTGCTGGGCCTGATCGGGCGACGGTTTAAGAATCACCTGGTATTGATAATAGGCCTGCAGGCGGTTCGGGTTCTCGCCATAACGGCCGTCGGTGGGCCGCCTTGATGGTTCAACATAGGCCACATTATAGGGCTCGGGGCCCAGGGCCCGCAGAAAAGTATGAGGGTTAAAAGTACCGGCGCCCATTTCAAGGTCATACCCCTGGGCGATAAGGCAGCCCTTTTTTGACCAGAAGTTGTTCAGCGTCTGTATGATATCTTGAAATGTGAGACTTTTCTTTGCCATCGCGACAAACAAGCAGCCTCAGATGCCCCGACAATTAGAATTCGCTTTCTCAGCTTAACAGCTGACCCAGAAAAATGATTTGCCCATATCAGGTTTCATCTCATAGGTATCCCATGAAAAGTATATTGTTTACGGCGATATTGAGCTGTTTGGTTCTATATTCATGCACATCAGTTGGCAGCGAAACCACCAGGTTACACTTTGCCGAATGCCAGAAACTCTGCACCAAATACAACAAGGTAAAAAAACTGAGTAAAAATGTTCAGGCAGGCCTGATTCTTGGTACCGGCTTCACCTGTGAGTGCAAATAGTCGGCAAATACTCACCCTGAATCAAGATGTCGCTGCCATTGATGGCAGTGAGATTATTGCAGTAGAAAACAGCGCTGCTTTGCTAGCCTGTTGTCGCGAAGAAAACCCGGCCATGGCCGTTGTAGGTGAAAAAACCCATGACCTTGAAGAACTGCTCACCTCGATGCGGGCCACCCTGGTACCTGTGTTGCTGGCCATTGAAACCGAAAAGAATCTCTCACCCCAGATTGAAAACCTTATCAACGATTATTACACCACAAATACACCCGAGGCTTCTGTAAAGCGGCGTATAAACAATATACTGAACATGGTCGAAGACAGCACCGAGCTAAGGCGCACCCGCAGCATTCTTGAAAGCTTCTTTTCAAAAGATTTTATCAAACAGGTTATGCAGGGTGAGATTGCCCCGAAGCTGGGCGGTCAGAAAACCGAAGCCACTGTTATGTTTTTTGATCTACGCAATTCAATGATGATATCACAGCAGCTCGACCCCTGGCAACTCAGTGAGTTTCTCAGCGAGCTCTTCACCGACATTATGGATATTGTCTACGCCAACAATGGTTCAGTTAACCGCATGCTGGGTGATGGTATGCTGATTATGTTTGGTATTCCCGCACCTGATGACAATATGGTGCGCAATGCCGCCCAGTGCGCCATTGACATTCGTGATCATTTTCGCACCTACAACGAGGTGCGCCCCGACTATCTGACAGAACCCATCAGCGCCGGCATGGGCATCGCAACGGGCAACATGTTTGCCGGCAACATTGGCTCGGTACACCGCATTGAATATACCGTGCTGGGTGATACTGTTAACATTGCTGCCCGCCTTGAATCTTACAATAAGCTGGCAAACACTGAGATTCTAATTGATGATAACACCTGGCAGAAAATCAGTTCAGATGGTGAAGCCCGCCAGGTAGAAATTGAAGCAGCCAGGGGGCGCATGAAAAATGTGCCCATCTATGAGCTTATATCACTGAATTGAACTAATCTAAACCGTGACCATCGAGCCCGCCCAGACGGCGGGTAATGAGGTCAGTCAAAGCCATGATGGTTGCCTGGGGGTTGACTCCGCTGGGTGAAGGAAATAACGACGCATCGCAGATATACAGATTTTTAGTTCCCCTGACTAAGCCATGGCGGTCAACGGCACCCCGGCCTTCGGCCCCAACCATGGGGCATGAGCCGAAGATATGATTGGCAGTCATGGCAATGTTCTTACCGGTCAGCTTTGAGCTCAGCAATAGCGCGGTGTCTGATTCATCTTTAAGCTCTTCTTTAAACCCACTGTAGCCGGTGGTAACATAGCGGGCCCCGATCTTGAGAAAGGCATCTGCAATCAGCTTCACGCCCTTAACCAGGTTCTGCATTTCATACTTTGGTATATGCAACTTCACCGCAGGAAAGCCCGGCCCCCGCTTCACCCGCCCAGATACTTTGCCCCGGTATACAAGGGCTACGGTGGTTGAGTACTTGATATCATCAATCTTGCGCAGAAAGTGTTCT
>CAZHLC010000114.1:0-4447 GCA_964532545.1 uncultured Leptospiraceae bacterium
CGAAAAATATCGGGCTTTGCTCAACGTAAAGAAGCTATCTCATACTCATGATATTGTTATGGCTTTAAGGCCTGAAGGGGCAATCAAAGCCAGAGTAATAGAAGAAGAGACCGGCTATGGCATTGCCAGTGCCAAAGTTGCAATCAAAGCGCTTCAACTTGTTGACAAAAATAAGAGCTTTGAGACAGATCTGCTGACCCCGTCAGGCACCGGCTTCTACGAACTTGACAGCGTTCCTGCTGGCAGGTATGAGTTAATTGCATCTGCGTTAGCTTATCCTCAGCAAACAAAGGTTATAACTGTTCAGGGTGGGCTCACCACTGAGACCGGTTTTTTCTTCAGCGGAAAGGTTTCGAAGTTAACAGGTCGGGTTCTGCGAGATGATGGGCGACCAATTTTCAGGGCCCGGGTGCACAGCCCGGGGTTGGTGTCAGGCTTCGGTTGTTTTACCAACGCTGAGGGGGCTTTTGACTGCCAGGTAAGGCACGGTACCCAGCAGGTTCGTATAGCGTATATTGGTAAGGCTGCATTTCAGAAGTCATTATCTATCAATGATGACCTTGACCTTGGTTCAGTTAGACTTCAATCTTTAAAAACAAAGCTTAGCCTGGTTTTTAAAGATATGCAGGGTTTTCCCATTTCTGGGGTGAAGTTAAGAATTGATGGTAAATCTCTTGATGACACATCAGATCAAAGGGGCTGGGTAAGACCCTTTGAGGTCTCTGCTTTCAGAAGTTATCAAATCTTCATCGATGCACCCGGGCAGTTTCAATCAACGTCGATCAATATACAGACAGATACCCTCAATGTAGAGCGCATTGTTTCTTTGTCTCGCCTGTTATCGATTCAGGGCCAGGTTCAAACTGCAGACCGAAGGCCAATGCAAGATGCTGTTGTATCGCTGGCTGGTTCTACGGCCTTTGTTCAAACCGGGGCAGATGGAAGTTTTATTTTGAAAACGCCTGAAATGGTGCCCATGCCGCCGACTCTGACAATCAGAGTAAAGAAAGCCGGCTTTTTTACTGAAGCGCGTCAAATCAGCACCACTCTGCTTGATCAGAAAACGATTATAAGATTGAGAGATGAGCGTGAGAAGGTCACCAGTTTTACCAGCGTACGTCTTAATAACTCAATTCGTGAGTTGCGCTCAGAACTAGATGATATCGAAGCCTTCATCAAGCGGTCAACAGCACGGGTACTGGCTGATCTGAACGAAACCCAGAAGACTCTCGACACCTATAAGTCTATTATCAATCGTAAGAACAGTCAAATGAACGCTCTGTTAAGGCAATTAGCAATAGAGCAGAACAAACCATATGTAACCGCCAGAGGTCTTGAACTATCTGTTAAAGTACAGGCCCTCAGCGATGAAACTGGCCTACTGGCCCTTGCTATGTCTGCCCGAATTGAAGGGCAATTAGAGCAGATTGCCCGCTTTTTTGAAATCTTTCAGCGGGCGGTAGAGCTAAGGTTGCCAACCCTTGATCTGAAAATCGAAAATCTTGAAGATTCTATCAGGCAATCGCCCTTTATTTCAAATTCATATCGCAAGGCCCTGGCAGCCAGCGCGATTCAAATTAAAAACCGTTTTGATAACGAAATAAAGGGCTTTTATAGCGAGAAAAAGGAAGAAATAAATACCAGGTTCAAACGTACTAGCTCTGACATCAAATCACAGGCTGCCCAGATTAATGTAAAGACTGAACAGAACAGCCTTAAAACACAAGAGTACAAAAAACATCTTGATGAGCTTATAAGTAAGGGTGAGCAACAGCCCCTCACGCCAGAAAAGGGCGAGGTAATAATTTCAGTGAGTAATAAGAAGCAATTGAAGCTCGCACTGAAAATTGCTGAAATCTTGAGCAAGGCTCGAATGGTGCGTAACAAAATTCAGGGGGGCGTGAATGAAATTGAAGCGCTGCCCCTGGCCTTACGACAGTTTTACCGAAAAGCAGACCTGGTGAACTTGAATCTGGCCCGCTTTAAGGCTGCCATTGAGAAACTTGACCAGAGTGTAATAGTCTATGACCAGCGTTTTCGAGAAGTAAAGAGCTTTGTTGATGATGTCGAAGGTCTGTTTAACCTTTCAGAAGTTGGGGGCTTTAGAACAGAATTTAAGATACAAAATTCACTGCGAGACCGTAATAAGATAAGCATCTACGGAACTTTGCTGATCAAAAACAGATACCTTGGCGAATGGCAGCTGCCTATTCCGGCATTTGAGGTTGATTTAAGCAGAGTATTCGGTGAAGAGATTATGAGGTTGAGAGAACGCCAGGTCTCTGCCCACTCTATCGTATCAGCAGACCTGCAAGCTCTCATGGCGCAGACTGGTGCTTCGCGAGTGAAGAGTCTGTTTCCCCCGGTCTTTCTGCAGCATGAAATCAACTTTCTACCAAATTCAGTTAAAGATACCAGCGTGTACCTGCAGACCCTGCCTGCACCTTTAAAAAACTTCTCTGCTGATCAGGTTTTCACCGCTGATTTCAGCCAATTTGCATTAGATAAACTATCTGAGGCCGAAAAGAATGAAATCAATCAAACCGATGCCTATGAGTATGTCTGGCAAAGGCTAACGCCTTTCTTACGCACTTTGGTTCCGCCCGAAGAGACTCGCTTTGAGAAATTGGGCAAAGAGTTCTTGCTTACCAGGTATGTGCCCCCTGAGGTTATTCAACTTTATAAAAACACCCGGGGTGATGAACAAATTGAGAAAAAGCTCATTACGTACCTTCCACCAGAATTGCGTGAAAACGAAAAGACCACGATTCTCTTTCAAGAATTGAAAGACGACAATGTTATTACTGATTATCTCAAAACCTTTCTTGAAAAAAGTCTTGCTGGTGCCTTACCCCAGAGTTTTGCCTCGATGCAGTGGCAGCAAATCTCACCCGACTTCATTGCCCAGTTTAATGCTGAAACATTTCGTACCAAAGCAAATGAAACCTTAACCAATACTGTGTTTTCACCCGAGGTTGATCTGAAGGGCGACGCTGTTCTGTCTGCTGGTGAAAAGAGTTCGCTGCCCTTTGATATCAAGATTGCTGATTTGAAACTTGGTTATGACCAACAGCGGCGCCTTGCCTATGTACGTGCCGAGGCCTCGGCTGATTTAAGCAAACAGGCCCTGCCAATGCTTGAGATGCGGTTACCCCGGGTTGACCTTGGCAACATTCGTTTCTGGGGTAATGACACTACAGATCTGGGTAGTTTAAGAATTGGTGGTAACTATCAGGCGAAAATTGCCTTCTTCAAAGCCAATATTCGATACTTCGAGTATGATTTTGAACAACAGTTGATTAACGTGCAGGGCCATTTAGAGATCGGCGCTCTCGGTAGGTCGGCCAAGGCCCAGATCACCGATTGCAAATGGCAAAGAATTGAAGGTAAGTGGCGTCTGCAGGCGCTTGATGTGAATCTACCGCCACTAAAGCTGCCCATGGGTCTTGAGCTTGAAGGTATGCGCTATTCACCTGAAGAAGAAGACCTTGTTGAGTTCAGGGGAAAATTAAAGGCCCGAGCACCATTTAAGTTCTTAAGCGAGATTACCCTGACGAAAGTTATTTATGTTAAGGGTACATTCAGAGGGGCTGAAGGTGAGAATATAACCGCCGATCTGATTCCTAAAATGGCCAATGTGCATGCTCGCAGAATCAGGGTACAGGCCCTTGAGAGTAGTTTTGAATTGAATCTTGAAGATGCTCATGTGGGTGTAAAATATGGCAAAATCATTCGAGACCCTGACGACCCTTCGAAACCCTATCGGGTTAGTGCCGGCAGAATCATGGCCAAGTGGTACCCCACCAAAAAGCCCGATGTCGAATTTGAAAATCTTTCGATGAAGTTTCCTACCATTCCGGTTATGGGCAACAAACTCAAGTTTGGGGTTACCAAACTTACCTTCTCAAATATTTATAAGGGCCAGAAGCGTTTGAACCTGATGTTATACACCCGGGTAGAAGTTGGCATACCCGGGGCGAACAATGAATCTATTAAAAACAGCACTGTTTGGGAATTCGTTGAGGGTAAGAAACCTGTTATGCGGGCCTTTGACCTTGAGGTGAACCTTTCTTTCATTGCATTCAGAGGCCGAATGTATAATAAAGAAAAATATTTCTATGCCAAAGTCTTTGCCCGTCTCTTAACAAAAGAAATAGTGGGTGAGTTCTACCTGGCTGATCAGGGTAACTGGTACGTTTCAGGGTTGATAAGCGCCGAGATACCGATTTTTACGGTGGGTTTTGCCAATTTGTCTGTCAATGGCGGGGGCTTTAAAATCGGTGAACGTAACAACAGCCTTGTATTGGGTCTCAGCGCCAAGGGGGCCATAACCAGTGGGCCACCTAATGCAAGTTTTATCTGGTACGAAGGAACCAACCGGCTCTCATACCTCGCGGGTGAGAATTTGATCACGTTCGATGGCAAGGGTATGCTTATTCCCCAGGTG
>CAZHLC010000114.1:4466-9063 GCA_964532545.1 uncultured Leptospiraceae bacterium
CATGCTCAATGCAGGCCAGTCATACATGCGCATGCAGATTCATCTAGCCGGGCGCGACTCGAGTTTTCATTGCTTATACTCAATGAAGGCGAAAATAATGGCCATGCTTGATATGGGTGCCCAGGCTGAGTTGTTTATATCACGCCAATATACCTCAATCAGTATGGTGTCGGGCGGCAGTGTAAAGGCCCTTGGGTTAAAAGCCGGGTTCACAGGCGGCTTTCAGTATGCCATGGGTCATGGTGGCAGCGCGCCCCTGGCTGGTAGCATAATATATCAGGGCACCCAAGTTGTGCCTCCAGATCAGATCAAGGGGGGAATGATCGCCTTTTTCAACCTCTTTGTACGAATTGGTAGCGAAGGGTTCAAGCTACCAAAGGCCTTTAATGGCGAACTGGCCATGGGTTCAGGCAGTGTTGTCGTTGTAGATTACTTAAGGCCTTATTCTGGCGGCGGTATGTATGGTTATATGCGCGGCCAGTTATATCTTTTTGCAATTGGGCTCTCAATCTATGTAGGCTACGACATCGGTGCACAGATTGGCAGAACCAAGGTATACTTCTCGGGCCTCGCAAAGGTAGAAGGCTGTGTAAAAGTGGTAATGTTGAAAAAGTGCCTCAAGGCCAACGCAAAGATTCGAGTTGGTGATGTGCCTGATGGTTTACCAGATACACCGGCTGGCTTCGGTGGTGACCCAACCCCTACGGCCAGCCTTAATATTAGAGTCACTGATGTTTTTGGGGTACCCATGCCAAATGCGACAGTGTCTCTTTGCGATAAGCCAACCGATAACTATGGTAAATGTAAGTCTAAACGTATTGAGTTGTATTCAGATATCCCTGCCGATAGCATTCAGGTATCAGATGAGCGTAGCCTTTATGAAAAAATGGAGGTTCGTGATGCTGAGGGTGAGAAAATTGAAAAGGTTTCATTTGATATTCCCGGGCAGAATCTTGAAGTCATTATGGCGCCAACAGCACTTGTGCATGATGTATTCGTAGTGGCCTTACCACCAAGAGGCTATAAGGGGCCTTTACCTGCTTTAGATCTTAGATTGGTAAATGAGACTCTTGCCTATAACGTGACAGAGCGGGGTAAGAAAAGCGGCTTTGCCCGTGCTGTGACCTATAGACCTTCTACCGATTTCAAGGCTGCCTATTTTCGTTCTCAAGCGGCTGATGACCAGTACAGGGTTGTCACCTTGTTTTCAAAAGGTCAGGGCTTAAATAAGCTGCAAAGCCCTGAAGGTGCAGTTTTCACTCTGAAAAATATTGCAAAAACTGTACCTGTGATATCAAGGCAGGCAACGGGGCCGAAGAAACTGAAAATTGTCGAGGTGCAACTTGAATATGGCAAATACGACCTTGTGGGTGAAGTCGTTTCGAAAGGCAGCAAGGGCATAATTGCAAATGCCACTGTGACTTTATCTGGGGGTCGCTTAAGAGAACCCATAGAAGTCGAAACGAATTTGCTGGGTAATTTCAGATTTGAAAACCTTGAGTATGCTGAAGACTATAAGCTTAAGATTATCAAAGAGAATTTTGTCGATACCAAATACGATGTCAAAGTCTCTGACTTCTCGCGTCTTTTCTCAATTGAGGTGGGGCGACCAACCACAGAACTTATTGTAAAAGCTGAAACCGTGTCGGGCAAGCCTGTTAAAAACTTCTATTTTAACTTTGATTCTAAACAGACACCTGAAACAACCAATGAGCAGGGTGTTGCACGGTTCGATATAACCCCTGAGAAAGAATATACCATTCTACCAAGTCTTAGAGAGTTTAAGGTGGTTGAAATCAAATTTCCCGAAGGGTTGGTTCGCCTTGGTCAAAACTCAAGTGTTAATTTTATTCTAAAAAAACCAAGAAACCTTGAAATCACCTTTGTTGCTAGATCTGGCCCCGAGCTGAGTGGGCGGGTGGTTGACCAGAGCGGCCAGCCGGTAAGCCTAAAGAAAGAAAACATATCGTTTAAAACGCCTGTTGATAATTTTATAGTGAAAAGTAAGAAAAATGGTGAATTAAATGTCTACCTGCCTTCGGCTGTTACCGCTGAGAATGTGATGATCATAGACAAAGATCCGTTTGAAAAAAAAGAGATTGCTTTAACGGGCCTGCAGAAGGTTGACGCTGGGGCTCAAAGCCTCACAGGCATAGTAAAACTTAATTCTGAACAACCCATTGTTTTGGCTACCAGCAGTAATTTTAAACGCAGGCTTGCTGGCTTCGACTTTGCTGCTGGCAAATTCAATTTTCGAATACATAAAGATGAAAGGCTTATTGCCTTGCGCAAAGAGCTACAGCCCACCTTACCCCCACCTGCGGCCGTGTATATGGTGTCGGGCGACCTTGTGATCAATGGTGAAGGTTACTATGCAGCCAAAGGCACAGTATCTGTTAAAAATGTTCTAATCGAAGCATGGTTCGAGGGCAATAAGCTGAAGACGAGACTGTATAAGCCTGAGCGATTAACTGCTGGGCAGATTGTAAAGTCGAACCTGGCGATGCGCTTTGCTACCATACAGGGCAGGGTTACACCTGCGATTATTGACTTCGAAGAAGGTCGATTGCAGGCTGGCTTCAGCCTTACTTTATCGAACGATCTAACTCCGGTTAACTGCAGCTCTTTTTCTGTGAATAATCAAACGGCCTTGTTTGTAAATTACGATGGCTCACTTAATTTCAATTATGGTCAGGCGGCTTCGGTTGATTTGAAATCAAATGCTGGCAGAGAATGTGATATAGGCAAATATAAATATAGTCTGTCGCCTCAGTCTTTATCTATTATTAAGGCAGACTTTGGTATTTTCGGGGCTGACTACAAGTTAGAATTGAAGGGCGGAATAAAAAATTATAAGCGTAACTACCCCCTATCTTTTCAAGTGAAGAGCGGAAAAATCGAGATGCTGAGCCAGCAACCTGAGCTCGCAAGTACCGAGAGCCTAAAATGCGGTAATTATGCCTGTCAAGAAACACGCATTCGAGTTTTACCTAACGGTAGTCTTATGATTAAGGGCAAGATTGCCATTAAGGGTCAGGGCGGTGAAAAAGAATGGCTTACTGTTCAAGGTGTTGATGGCAAGTTTGAAAATAAATCAACCGGGTCACACATCATCAGTGATGGCAGCAAAGACTGTACCATTGATAAAGCCGCCCTGAAAACAGAGAAGTATGCCAATACTGGTGAAGAGCTATTTACAGTTCGCTTTAAAGAGTCTGCCTGTATTGACAGCAAATAGCCTTCTTGACCCCCGTCATAATATCCCCAAAACTGTCACGTGGCACCAACCTTAATGCCGGGGGCTGAGCCCCTTTTTAAAAAACGTTCTAAAACTGTCGGAGTGCTCTTGATTCATGGTTTTACCGGCAGCCCCCATGGCATGCGCGGGCTGGCCCTTGATCTGTATAAGAAGGGTTTTACCGTGAAGGTTCCCCGTTTACCGGGCCATGGTACCAGCGTAGCCGACTTTGAAACCACTGACCATCATGACTGGCTGGCCGGCGCCCGGGCGGCCTACCAAGAGCTGGCCGGGGTAGTCAAAAAGGTCTATTTGGTGGGATTATCAATGGGTGGTATTCTTTCGACCCTGCTGGCCCATGAGTTCGGCGCTGAGCGGCTGGTGCTCATCGCCATGCCCTATCATTTGCCCTGGGCCAGTCGTCTTATACCCATCGGGCGCCTGTTTATGAGTCGGGTGCACCCGCCTAACGAGAACTGGTCGCTCAAAGACCCGGTGGCCCGCGAGAAACTGGTTTGTTATAAAGAGGCGGTTCCTCTTGCGCAGGCCTGGGCCCTGCATAAGCTGGCTCGCATGGGGCGCGAAGCTCTGCCCCAGGTTAATGCCGAGACCCTGATGATCTACTCACCTCATGATGATGTTATTCCCCCCGATTCGGGGCCGCTGGCCCTGCAGAACATTGGTTCTGATAAGAAGACCATGATCACCGTACATAACAGCAACCACGCCCTTACCCTTGATTATGATTATAAGATCGTGTATGAAGAAGTGGGTAAATTTTTGAAAGACAAACAATAAACTAAACAAATAAGTAGTATGTTGCTTGACTTGTTGTTTCTGTCATTGTATATTGATGAAGGTGGATGGAGGCGCAATTGTTAAGAGGTAAATATGACAGATGAACAATTGGCCAAATTAATTGAAGAAGGCCGTAAAAGCACTGAGGTTCTCATTGAAGAGGGGCGTCGACGCACAAATCTACTGATCGAAGCAGGCCGTAAAAGAACCGAAACAATTATTGTAGATGAAGCACGTGCAACAAGGCAGTTACAACGTGACATTCATGACGAGAACAAACAATTCTAGGCTGAGTATCATAAAGATCGTCGGCAAATGCAGGCAACCTATAATGAGCTTATTAGCCGCATTCATCGCGAAAGCATGCAATCGCATGAATTGACTCGCCAGATGATTAAAGACCTGGGTAAACCAGGTCATAATTGAAAACTATACCTGTAGCAAATATACCACAGTGTAGCAGCCCATCAACAGCTGTGGCGCTTTAAGTAGCCATGGGCGGCCCCTTAGACATACACTGAAACCATGGGCATTTTACGGGGGGCCGTGCTATTGGCTCTG
>CAZHLC010000115.1:0-6556 GCA_964532545.1 uncultured Leptospiraceae bacterium
CTATTTTAGAAGCTATCAGCAATATGTCGATAAAGAAAGCAGTGCTTTGTACAGGCCCTCTGCCCCAGAAGCACTCAGACTCGATGAAAAAGAAAATACTTATTATTAACCAGAAGGTCTTTCGCGATCTGGTTGAATTACCAGCCAATGAGCCTGCCCGTATATTTTTCTTTTCAAATCGACAACTTTTTACAGGATAACCCGCATGAAATCTGCCAGATTGGCCCCCCTTATCTTACTAGCCCTCATCGTTTCTCTTGCTCTCGAGCCCCTGGCAGCAAAAAATATTACCAAAACAAAAGAACTTACAGAGAAGTTTATTCCCCCTGGCAGTCATGACTTTGATGTAGGCGAGCATTTAATGATCAACATGCTCATTGGTGCTTTCAGCGGTGGCGCCTTCGGTGTCGGCAGCGGCCTGGCCGTTTATGAAGAGAACAACTCGACCGAAAATGAAAAGAACCTGATTCTATACGGTGGTATTGGTGCCGGTGCAGGTGCAATCGCAGGCGGGCTAGTCACCTTTTTTGAATACAGAAAGAACCTGCAGTTTGATATGGGCACGGACCTGATGAACCATGGCTGGTACGGCGCACTTGGCGGTGCAATGGTTGGTTCGCTGGCGGGCTTAATACCTTATTCAAGTTCGAAGAAAACGCAAGATGTTCTCAATTATACCGGTTACGGCACCATGGCGGGTCTGGCTATTGGTCTGGGTATTTACTTTGGCTATTCGCTGCCGCGGGCTGAATATATGAAGCTCGATCTGGTATTCAACCCGCGCTTTTCATCGTATGACATTATCGCCGTTCGGCGATTCTGATTTACCTGGCTGTCAAATCAATAGAGCCTGGTTTAACCTCACCAACCTTGAGCTTGTATGACAGTTTAGCGTCTACGATGCGGTCGGCCAGAGTAAATGATTTACCCAGAAACTCTACCTGCAACTTGGCAGCCTTGCCTACATTGCCCTTGCGGTTTATGGCTTTAACACCTCTCACCTGCTCTAGCATCTCACTGCGCAGCTTTTTAATCTGGCCATAATCAAGACCTACAACCAGCAGCTCTATGGTATTAGTCTTACCCCTCTTCCATTTGCGAGAGATGTCATTAATAGTCTTATCTGAAAGCTTTTTCACGGCTTTTTTGATGGCGCCCACGGCCCCGCTGTACTCATTAATATGCGGGTAGGCACCGTGTTCTTGATGGGCCGCGATGATCTGTCCCGTATTTACATCAATCACCCTGACGCTTACATCGGCCTGCATTGAGTTCAGTTTGCTGTTAAGCACCTTGCCAGCACTTGACACTTTGCTGTAACCAACCAGAACGACTTCGGCACCGGCATCTACACCCAGCTCTTGCAGGGTATCGTTGTCACCACCGAGGGCCTTTCTGATTTTCTTTCTCTGTTTTTTCAGAATTTTCTTAACGGTAGCAGGGTCAACAAACGGAAAGCCCTTACTGGTAAAATTTGATTCAATTTGCGTCGCTGCCACATTACCGCTGCTGAGACTCTTTTTCCCCTGAATGGTTTCATTGATGATGGCCATCATACGCGGCCGCCCCTGGCGATTGATCAGATCTTCAAGTACCGATTCAAGTTTAGCTTTCGAGACCTTTGCCTTGATTTTAACCTGATATTCATACTTAGAAATGGCCTTCTGGCTCAGAACATCGTATTTCTCAATGAAACCCTCAGCCTTGGCGATCAGCTCTGAGCTCTGAAACACACCGCTGTCAACCTCAGTGCGCCCCTTGATGAGAACGCCCAGCTCTTGTTTTACTGCACTCAGTTTGGCGTCTTCAAGAGCGTCATCTTTGGCCCGGCCAATTTCATTGTTCTGAATGGCTGCGACGCCGGTAGCAACAGTCCACCCGTCGCTGGCTGCGTTGTTATTTTTAACCTGTTTGCTGCCGCCACAATAGGCCAGCATCAGAACAGTAAGTGCAAGTATCTTCTTCATGAATAATTACCTTCTATAAATGTTTATTGGTTTTAGACCACCCGGGTTGTCGACCGTCAACTTTTTTACGTTTGCGGGCCGGTGCTTTTTCTCTTGCCATTTTGCCTCGAAGTTCGTCTAATATACCCAAAAATTTATGGAATTCAAAATGAAAAAATACGCAATTTTGCTCGTGCTCTTACTGCCCTGTTCTCTGATTCAAGCTCAAGAAAGCAGGGTCGGCTACGTAGATCTTGAATATGTATTTGAGAACTCAGCATTAAAGTCGACATTGTATAAACAATACCAGAACCAGCGCCTCAACATTCTTAATGCCAAGAAAAACGCCGAGCAGAATCTGCAAGACCTGTTGTTCAGACTCAGACAGAAAGAAAGCATGATGGGTTACTCAGAGTTTCAAATAGAACTTAAAAAAGCCGAAATCAAAATTAAAGACTATGAAGAGAAAATAAAAACCACGAAAGACGAATTACGTAAATGGGAAGCTGATCTGATGGCCTCAGTATTTGACAATATCATCTCAGTTTTTCAGGCCGTAGCCGATGAGAAAAAGTTAGACCTGATTATATCACGTAAAACCAGTGTACTCTATGGCAAAACAGACCTTGATTACAGTCAAGAAGTGGTAGACTTGATCAACGAAATAAATGACCGTGATACGGCCACGGCCAGATAGAGTCAGAACATACCAGAACAATAAGAGAGGAGCATACTTATGACACTGAAAGAAATGGCAGAAATGCTGGGCTGCGAAATCAAAGGCGACAGTAACCTGAAGATTGAGGGGCTGAAAGATATTGAATCACTGGCCAATGAAAAACCTCAAAGCGGCTTTATTTATCTGTTAGAAAGTAAAAAGTTTCTGAAAAAATACCCCCATATAAGTGAGGCCAATGTGGTGCTCACTACACCCCAGTTTGCCGAAAGCTTTGATAATGCCCTGGTGAGTGAAAAAGACCAGATTCGACTGAAGTTTATCAAGCTGCTTGACCACTATGAGTTCAAAATAGGTTCAGAACATGTGCCTGCAGATGGGCAGTTCATTCACCCCGATGCAGAGGTCGCTGATTCAGCTACTATTATGCCCGGTGCTGTGATCATGACCGGGGCCCGAATTGCTGAAGGTGCCCTGATCTACCCCAACGCAGTGGTAGAACCCTATGCAGAAGTGGGCAAGGGTTCTGTGCTATACCCCTGTGCCGTGCTGGGGCATCATTGTATCATCGGTGAGGGCTGCATTCTGTATGCCTGCGCAGTAGTTGGCGCTGACGGCTTTGGCTACCACGGAAACAATCCACCCATTAAGGTTCCCCAGATTGGCAATGTAATTCTGGGCAATTTCGTTGAAGTGGGGGCAAATAGCAGCATTGACCGGGCCACCATTGAATCTACCACCGTTGATGATCACAGTAAATTTGATGATCAGGTTCATCTGGGGCACAACTGCAATGTCGGCAAATCGGTTTTTATTGCTGGCAACGCAGGCATATCAGGTTCAGTTACCATTGGCGACCGGGCCATTATTGCCGGCCAGGCTGGCCTGGCTGACCACATAACGGTAGGTAGCGAGGCCATTGTAATGGCCTTAACTGGTGTACCTTCTGATCTTGAGCCCAAGAAGGCCTACTTTGGCATTCCCGCCCGTGAGGCCCGCGAGATGCATAAAATAAACAGTGCACTGCTGTATCTGCCCGAGCTATTAAAACGGGTAAAAGAGCTTGAAAGCAAAATAGATTGATGCGCATTCTGGCCGTCGACTTCGGTAGAAAGCGCATCGGCCTGGCGGTTACTGACCCCGACCAGATCATTATCTCAAGCCTTGCTGCTCTGGCTTTTAACACAAAGTCGTTCTGGCCCGAATTCGAAGGTGTGCTGGGTCAGTACCAGCCGGGTACCATTGTTATTGGCATGCCGGCTGCTGCCAGCACCGAGGCACCCACCCTCAAACGCGAAATCGAACAGTTTGCTGCCCATATAAAAAAGATTTCAGAGGCAGCAATCGTATTTGTCGACGAAAGTTATACCAGCCATGAAGCTGAAGAGCACCTGAGAAAATTACACGCAAACAAAACCAGTAAAAAAAAGAATAAACAGAAAAAAGAAAGAATCGATTCGCTGGCGGCGCATCTGATTTTGCGCCGCTATCTTGATCAATTAGCTGGGCCGTCGAGCAGCTGATCTATTCGATCTGCTTTCTCGAGCGATTCATCAAGAACGAAATCAACGCTGGGAATAATTCTTGCGCTGATGACTTTGCCAATTCGTGAGCGAATAAAACCCCGGGCGCGCTGTAATGCTTCAAGGGTTTTGGTCTTTTCGGCAGCTTCTTCGTAGACTGAAACAAACAGGCGAGCCTGGCTGCCATCGTTGCTCAATTCACAACGTGTAAATGTGGCAAAGCCAATATTGGGGTCTTTAAGTTCTTTAAAGTATAAATCAGCAACCAGACGAAGAATTCTTTTTTCTAATCTCTGTCTCTTAATCTGATTCATTCGACTCTTTTTTTACATCTGAGAGGCTGCGACTGATTTCTTTTTCTTCAAAGCATTCAATTATATCGCCGACCTTGATGTCATTAAAGTTTTCAAGCAGAATGCCACATTCAAAGCCTTCTCTGACTTCGTTGGTATCGTCTTGAAAACGTTTAAGGGTCTTAATAGTCGAAGTTACCTGCACGGCGCCTTCTCTGATGAGGCGGGCCATGCGCGTACGCTTGATCACACCCGAGGTAACCATACAGCCCGCAATCTGGCCCACGTTTGATACTTTGAAAACCTGGCGCACTTCGGCTTCACCCAGTAGCTCTTCAGAGACATCGGGGCTGAGCATACCAGAAAGGGCATCGCTGACTTCATCGATGGCCTGATAAATAATGTTAAACAGCTTGATATCAACGCCTTCTTTTGTCGCGATATCACGCACCTTGGCACCAGCTCTGGTGTTGAACCCAATAATAATCGCATTACCCGCAGAAGCCAGCATAATATCAGATTCTGTAATCTCACCAGTACCACCAAAGATTACATTGACTTTGATTTCCTGGTTGCTTAGCTGCTCGAGTGAACTGCGCAGGGCTTCAACTGAACCCTGTACATCAGCTTTAATAATGATCTTAAGTTCTTGAATCTGCCCCTCTTGAATGTATTCATTGAGGTTCTCAAGTTTAACTTTTTTAATTTTCTGCGCCTGCTGCTGGCGGTTCAATTCTTGACGTTTTTCAACAATGCCCTTGGCTTCTTTTTCAGAACCCATCACATGAAAGGGGTCACCGGCGTTTGGCACCCCAGAGAGGCCCAGAATTTCAACAGGTGTACCTGGGCCTGCGGTCTTTATACGCTGGCCCTTGTCATCAAGCATGGCCCGAACACGGCCGCCTTCAAGGCCCACGACACAGGGTGAACTTACTTTAAGAGTGCCATTGGTCACCAGTACAGTGGCCACCGGCCCGCGGCCCTGATCAAGTTTGGCCTCGACTACAATGCCCACGGCTCGCTTATCGGGGTCGGCCCGCAGCTGCAACAGCTCGGCTGTGGTGAGAATCAGTTCTTCAAGCTTTTCAAGGTTCATCTTCTTTAAGGCCGAAACTTCAACGAAGGGAACCTTACCGCCCCACTCTTCTGAAACCAGATCATGATTGGCAAGCTCTTGCCTGATTTTTTCAACATTGGCCGCTTCAAGGTCAATTTTATTTATAGCAACAATTATGGGAACCTTTGCATCTTTGGCATGCTGAATGGCCTCAATCGTCTGGGGCATAACCCCGTCATCGGCAGCTACCACAAGAACTACGATATCGGTCACATTGGCCCCGCGGGCGCGCATAGCGGTGAAGGCTTCGTGACCCGGAGTATCTAGAAAGGTAATTTTGCCTTTTTTTGCGCTAATCTGATAAGCCCCAATATGCTGGGTAATACCGCCTGCCTCACCTGCGACAACATCAGTCTGTCGCAAAGCATCAAGCAGTTTGGTTTTACCGTGATCAACATGGCCCATGATTGTGACCACCGGTGGCCTGATCTCAAGGTTTTCTTGCGTATCGGGCTCTTCTTCAATAATGGTTTCATCAAGCAGAGAGATAACTTCAACTTCAGTGCCAAACTCGGCACAGACAAGAGTTGCAGTTTCTGCGTCAATTGACTGGGTGATGGTTACCATTTCACCCATTTTCATAAATTTTGCAATAAGGTCTGAGGTTTTGAGATTAAGCTTTTTGGCCAGCTCACCCACCTGAATAACTTCTGTTATTTTAATCTTTTTGGGAATAGAAGACGCAGGGCCGGCCGCATCGTGTCTGGGTTTACCCTGTTGCTGCTGCTTTAAAAAGAACTTCTTATGCTCTTCTTGCCGAAGAATATCTTCACGCAGGTTTGATTTACCCTTGCCTTTCTTCGGTTTAGCAGGCCGGTCTTGTGCCGGTCTCTGCGGTCTAGTACTGGGGGTACGCTGCTCTTCAAAGGTGACTTTACTGCGCTCAGGCTTTGGCTGTACGGGTTTCTGCGCTTTGGCCTCTTTCTTCTGGGCTTCAGCTTCTGTTTTTCTTTTTGTTTCTTGTTCTTTCTGAGTTTTAACAATCTTATCGGCAATGGTTT
>CAZHLC010000115.1:6574-9052 GCA_964532545.1 uncultured Leptospiraceae bacterium
TTTTGCCTTTTGATTTTTTCTTTAAAACAAGCTTTTTCTTTTTTATCTTATCAGCCATTTAGTAACCTTCTGAGAGCCCGAAACGGTTAGCTACTCACTGCTTTCTTCTACAGAGTCAGCGGCAACTGTTTTTTGTTCACCTTCTTCAGTCTCTTCGTCTGCTGTTTCTTCAGCCTCTTCGTTTTCTTCTTCTTCGAATTCGATATTTTCGCTTAGAGCTTCCATGATTTTTTTGGCGGTCGCCCGGCCCATGCCTTCAATGGCAACTAAATCTTCTTCTTCAAGCTCAATCAGGTCTTCAATGTACTCAATACCCGCGTCAGTAAGAATCTTACGTACCCTGCGGGTAATACCGGGCAGCTCAGCAAGAGCCGTGCCTTCTTCTTCTTCATCTTCTTCTGGCGCTGAACCAAAGAGTTCATCGAGCTTCTTGCGTGCTTCAGGTGAAGCCATTTCTTCTGAGAACTGGCCTTCACTTTTCACATCGATTTTGTGGCCAGTAATGTATGAAGCAATTTTGACATTTGAGCCATCTTTGCCAATAGCTATTGACAGGTCTTTATCAGAAACCACAGCCAGGGCTTCTCGCTTTACAGGGTCTACCTTGACCAGTGTAGGCGAAGCCGGTGACAGGGCATTGGTAATAAAATCTTTTGATTCTTCAGAGTACTCAATAATATCAATACGCTCATTGCCAAGCTCGCGCACAATGGCCTGAATGCGAACCCCTCTGACACCAACGCAGGCCCCCACCGGGTCGACATCAGATTTCGATGAAGTCACAACCACTTTGCTGCGAATACCAGGTATGCGCCCGATGGCCTTAACCTCAACAATTCCATCATAAATCTCAGGAACCTCCATCTCGAAGAGTTTCTGCACAAATTTCTTATCAGCCCGGCTGACGATAACCTTGAGCATGCCAGCGCGGGGTTCATCTTCAATTGAATGTAATAAAACCTTGATCTTGTCTTCAACCCGGTAGCGTTCACCAGAAATCTGGTGTTTCATGGGCATAATTGCTTCTACTTTACCCAGATCGACGTAGACGGTCTCACCGCGCTTACGCAGAATATAACCATTGATTAACTCACCAACCTTGTGGCTGTATTCTTCTTTTATTTTCTTCTGCTCTAAGATTCTCAGCCTCTGTGAAACCACCTGCATGGCGGTCTGGGCCGCAATTCGACCATACTCGTGAGGCCGCTCAATTACATCAATCTCAGAGCCGGTTTCAGCACCTGGGTCAAGCACCTTTGCTTCATCGATATGAATTTCCATACCGGGCAGTACAACCCGTTCAACAATTCGCCGTGAAGCAACCAGATACACATCTTCTGCTTCTTTGTCTACTCTGACACTAACGTTCTCAGTAGTTTTATATTTTCTGCGGTAGGCGGCGATAAGGCCTGCCTCGATGATTTCAAGAACTTCATCACGGTCAAACCCCTTGTCGGTCACCAATTGATGAATTGCATCAAAAAACGCCTTTCTTTGCGCTTCGAGATTGTCTTTTGCTTTTGCTTTTGCTTTGGCCATTTTATTTTTTCCTAAAAGTCTAAATGCAGGTTAACCTGCTTGATTGTTGAATATACAAGTTCGAAGGGCTCAACAGGCCTCTTCTTTTTAAAAGTACCGTTTTTTCGATTCAGTTTCACGTTCGCAATTTTGAAGGTCGCTGCCTTTTCACCAGCCTCGACCACATTTACTACCGAGCGTCTGAGTTTACCTTCACTATCGGTAAACTGCACAGTCATCGGGTGCTCTTTGAAGCGCTCTAGGTCATCTGGCAGACTAAGCTCGCGCTCAGCGCCTGGTGATGAAACCTCAATAGCATAATTCTCTGGCATTTCACCTTCAGTGGCCATGGCGGTCAGCTTCACATCATAAACATGTGAAAACTGTTCACACTCAGCAATCGTTGGTGAGCCGAGGGGGTCAGTTACCTTATCAATACTTATCTGAATAACCGGCGCACCTTTGACATAGGCCACGGCAAAGCTGAATATTTTGAAACCGGCAGTTAAGCTTTCTTCGGCCGCTTCAAAGGCTTTATCTTCCCATGCCATAACTCTGCTCTAATGTGGGTCAGCCCACCTGTTATTCTAAAAAAAAGAGCGGCCCGTTGGCCACTCTTTCAATATACAGAGGGTCAGATTTGAAACAGCTTGTCAAGTATCTTTACACATAAATCAAAGAATCATAAACTGCACCGGGCTTCATGAAACTGACAAAAGAACAACAGAACGCTACCCGGGCCCTCTGGCACCCTGGTTATTCAGCCGTTCAGGTTGTGGCCGCAGCCGGTTCGGGTAAAACCTCTACCCTGGTAAGTGCTATTGAATATGCCAGTGAGCAGATTGATGCCAGCCAGATTGCCGTAATTACCTTTTCACGCAGAGCCGCTGCAGAGCTGAAAGAACGTATTGGGCGTGCCAGGCCTGGTTTTGTGGGCACGATGCATGCTCTGGCCGCATC
>CAZHLC010000116.1:0-9042 GCA_964532545.1 uncultured Leptospiraceae bacterium
TTTTTCAATAGCCCCCTGAATATAAATATTCTTTGGGTTTGCCTTTCGGGCCAGGTCAAGATAATCGCGGGCTAAATGCAGTTTTTTTCGTTCGATGTAATGCAGAGCCACAAAGTAGTAAGTTAAGAAAAAATTAGACTGCTGTTTGAGCACCAGCTCACGGGTTTTATCAGCTTTTTCTTTCTGGTTTGTGGTCGTATAAAGAGTCAGCAGATTCAAATGCGAGAAAATCTGTTTCGGATATTTTTTCACTATCGCTTCGAAGATTTTCATGGCCCTGCGGGGGTTCTTAAGTAGCAGTATGTTGGCCTGCAGGTGACGGGTACAATGTTCGAGATCATCTCGTGAAAGTAGGCTTTCATTAAGCTGATCAGATTCTCTGGTATTGCCATAAACGTAATTTGCATAGGCTATGGTAAAAAGTTTGGCTGTACTGGGTTCATTAACATGTTTTCTAAACCAGTCGGTAATCTGGTAGGCATTGCCGCCGATAGAACGGTGATAGTTGACAAATTCAATGCTGGCCATACAGTCGAAATAGCCAAAGTTGATTTGCCCGAGGTAGGCTGCCACAGCCTTCTTTACATCACCAGCCCGGGCGAAGGTTCTAGCATTGTGCAGGGTGCTTTGATAGACTGAGGCAACCTCAAGAGTTGGTGGTCTTTCACTGTGCATTAACAAGGCTGAGCTCAATGCAATTGTTGCGATAGCGAGTGATGCAATGATGGCATATAGTAATGACGGTTTTTTAGTAACTTTACCAGGCCCAGTGGCTTGTTTTACAGTAATATCGTTTTTAACCTTTACTGCAACCTCAAGTGAAAATTCAAACCCAGAGAAGACCAGTGCTGGTGGGCGTTCTTCAAAATTTCTTTTTAAGAAATAATACAGGTCTCGATCATCAATTTGAGATATAACATCATCGATAATGAGCTTAGCTTCTTGTTCGCCAGCCGATTTAGCCAATGACTGCTGGTAGTTCTTTGAAATATACGAGATCTCAGCGATCTCTGTTTCAGTCTCCCAGGTTTGCGCTGATTGCAATTTTAGACTCTGGTCAAACGAGGCAATGCCATGTTTTGAAGAGTGAAAGACAATATTGGTAACCCTGTTAGTTTTCTGATCAGTCGTTATTGAAACATGGGCTCGAAAAAAGTCTTCTCGGCTTTTGATTCCATAGAAAAAACTAAGCTCGCCTGCGGTTTGCTGAATCTTGTAAAGCCTCATACGTGGTTTGACGTTTTTTTTTGCGAATTCTTAACTTTGATGCTAGGCCAGTGCAGCGATCACCAGCAGCACAATATAAATCAACCCGTACTTTGAACTCGAAAGAGCAAAGACCGAGGCAATCATTGATAGCGGGCCATCTGCTAACGGCGTTGAGCTGTCGATGGCCTCATCAAGCTTCTTCACAGCTTTCGAATCTCTTTCTCTTTTACTGAGATACCAGAAAATACCGAAGACCAAAGTCAATATGGGTATCAGCCAACCCCTGTAGTCTGTGCCTCTTAAAAACATACATTGGTTTAAGTTGAGGGATAACAGCACTATGAAGATATGTAAAAGAGGGCGCATCTTCTCAAGACCAAGAAGCAAGAGAGTGGGCGTCAACCATTTACATATTGGGTAGCTCAATCTCATTGATGTTTGATCGATTAGACAGCTTTAGAACGCAGTCTAAAACCGAACAGAGGTCGTCTACAGGAATCACCTTGGTTTCATCGCCACCTACATCTTTGAGCACTTCAGGTGTCGCAACATTGCCGGGATTAATCA
Source organism: uncultured Leptospiraceae bacterium (assembly GCA_964532545.1). Taxonomy (GTDB): domain Bacteria; phylum Spirochaetota; class Leptospiria; order Turneriellales; family CAZHLC01; genus CAZHLC01. Next base: position 1,777 of record CAZHLC010000116.1, read on the forward strand.
AGGTGATGCCTATACGATCTTTACTCAAGTTCTGGCGAAGAGCATAAACAGCACCGCGCAAACCAAATTTTGATGCGGTATTGGCCACCTCTCTGCTTCTTTGAACCGTTAACCCGCCAATGGCGGCACCTATGATAATGACCCTGGCATTTGCTGATTTGCGCAAATTCGGTAATAGTTTCTGAATGAGCTTTATGGGTGCCTGAAGGTTTAGATTAAGTACGTTTTCTGTATCAAAATTACTGCTTTCTTCGAAATTGTAGGCTTCGGTGAAGGCCCCTTCTTCCCAGGTGCCGCCGAGGTAGAGCAACCCATCAACAGCAAGGCCATTGAGCTGTATAGTAATGCCTTCGATTTCTTCGTTCTGCGTTAAATCAGCCTTCAGCCAGCGGCCAAAAGCAGGTTCTCTTCTCGATACCGTAATCAGATCTTGGCATCTTTTTGATAAGTATTCAGATACTACAGTGCCAATGCCCCCGCTGGCCCCGAAAACGATAAGTCTACCGTATTGCATTAAGCAACTCTCGCTTCTTTTTCACTCCATCAAATTATGATGATCGTCGGTTGTCGACCAAAGTTGTGGGCGATTTCGCTAACGAAAATCTTCTACAGTCAGCCCGTTTTCTTCAAACAGGGCATTGTACAAATCAATTTTTCCACCAGCCTTCACATACCTTGCAATCTCGGCATCGGCTTCTTCGTTGCGTTTGAGATCGATCAATGAGTGTACCAGGGTAATCGAAGCCATCTCTGAGGTTGGGCTTAACTCTATGGTTTCTTTAGCGAATTTGGCACCCATTTCGGCATTGTCTAAGCGGTAGTAATACAGGGCGGCGATCATACCCAGGGCGCCGGGCGTCTTGCCATATTTCTTAATGGTTTTTTGAAACTGCTTTATGGCTTTTTTAAATTTCTTTTTTTCTTTAAGCTCAAAAGCTTTATTGAGGCTGGCCCTGTGTGCATCGGTCACAGATGATTGTTTTGTTGTAAAATCTGGCGGCAAGAATTAAATGTGAAGCAGATGGGCGCATTATGCTTTCTCAGGCTTTAAAGTCTTTTACTTAATACGATTTCAGCGGGCCCATCATTCAATTCAAACAGAGAACCCATATCGTGATAACCCAGTTTTCTATAAAAGTGCTGAGCATCTTCGTCTGCCTGGGTAGATGTCATAACCAGGGTAAAACCATTCTTTTTCATCTCTTCTTGCCAGAAGCGTACCAGTTGAGTTGCTATGCCCTGTCTTCGATATTCTTTTTCTATAAGAATGTGATTTATAAAGGGTATAGTATCCCAGAAATAGCCGAACCTTAACCAACCAATAGCAGTATTATTACCTTTAGCAATGATGAATTCTTTATTAAGAATCTTCTTTTTCATCATTTCAGTTTTGACCTTGCTATCTTGCTCTAAATAGCTTAGATCATCTAAGGTCGCATATGATATGGTGATATTCATCAATAATACTCGCAATTCGTTAGGGCGTTCACAGTATGCTGCCATACGTTGTTATAGTCTTATACATACCATATACACATGCGCCACTGCCAAGTATGAAAAAAACAATTCCCCAGAACCTGGCATCAGAGCTCAATGATTTCTAGTTTACTTGGGGATTATCCCGATAGAACATTTTGAATCATACGTTAAGAAGACAACATTCAATGAGTATAATGTTACCCTGAACTGAAATGAGGTTTTGAAAATCTGTCGAGCGGCCCGAAGAGGCAAACCCCAGTTAAGAATTGACTCTCAAATTTTTCTAATTGCTTAGGGCTCATAAATCTGACACCAAACCGTAAGGTTGAATAGCCGGCTTTATTTTCCAGTGAGAAGCCTTGTTCTACAGTAATGCCGAGGCATGGCGGCTCGGCTTCATCTTGTAACCAACCAAGCCCCTAGCGATGCTAACGTCAGTGATTACATGTAGTTTCACCTTTGGTGAAATCAGGCCGACGAGGTCGTGATATGAAGCGAATGGACTTAATCACTTTGCATGAGCGTAGTAGTGCGTTAAGCCGAGAAGCGCCCGAGTGGCGGCTTGTCCGCCACGAGTATGTAATCGTAGTCTAACCTGTTCTTCGCGACAAAGAGCTTGATATTCTAACTGACATTCGTACTTAGGCCTATGCGAATAAGATTAACTATACTATTTGCAATGCTGATGATTGGTTCTATAGCTATTTATGCTCAATATGAACCTGGTGTTAACACAGCATGTACAGCATCTATGTACTGGAGCGGCACAGGAACCCCTCATTGTCTTCTAAGCTCAGCCGAAAAACAACAGCTAATCAATGGTTGTGCTAGAATCGAACGAGACACCAAACCGTCTCACGTTGGCCAGACAGGCAAAAGATGTAATACAAGCCTTGTTCAAGCCGGTAACCATCTAATTGGTTGCGCCTATACCGGGGTTAGTTGTGCCCCTGCAATTCCAGCGGCATTTCAAGCCCAAGCCAAAAAAGATAGAGTCTTACAATGGTTAAAGCCCAATGAGCGTCAGCTGAAGGCACTAAGAACCTGCACTACTAAGGTGACGTCTACACTGCCCAGAGGGGCTTTCAAAAGGATAAGCAAGAAAATAACGGAATGTGTTCAACGCGCCAAGGGTAAAATCGAAGGCTTTCGGGCTTTTCAACTCTTTCATTATAAAGGCCTAGCCAGAAAAGTAGGAGTTTGCGACGTTACCGAAACATCAATAGGCTGTCATAATCCAAGATATATTCTATGCACTTCGAGTAATTACCCGCCTGAGTGCAGAAATCCTTGGTGAAATGGCGATTCTCTTTTACAAAAATCAAACTTTTTGGGGGATGGACGGGGCATGGAGAGCTCAGACTCTTCTTATAACCAAAGAGGCCCCTATCCTTGCTAACGTTCAGGCAATTGTGACGTTGCCCGAAAGGGCAATGTGTGTCCTGCGAACCATCGGCCTTTGGCCGATGCGCGATGTAGCGCCAGAGCCTGCCCCGAAGGCATTGAGGGGAGCCGCCTAATAAAACTCTTGCTTCAGGCGAGCCGGGTGAAGCGAAGGGTTGCCGCAGGCAAGGCGCTAAGCGCCCGACCGAGGGCCCGGTCAGGGCCCGCAGGCGCTGCCTTTGCCGTAGGCAAAGCACCATCACCTGGTTGTGTGCCGTTTGATTTTAGCAACGCCGTTTGCCGACATGGAGGTCGGCAAAAACAGGGGCTAATGTATTTCCCACTTTTCCTTCTCAGATTTGCTTTTCAGGTCCATGCTACCATGGGCAATAGAAATAATGTAGAGGTTGTCTTCAAATATTTCATACACAATTCGATAGTTATGATAAATCAATTCTCTCAAAGTATCGAGTGAGAATTCTGGTACTATTCGACCTAATCTGGGATGGTTAGGAAGGATTCTTGTGTGATGCATTAAGTTTTCTACAAATTCTATTGCGTACTCAGGCGCATCATCAGCAATAAAGTTACCAATGTTTTGTAGGTCTTGCTGGGCTATTTGCGACCAATAGACTTGGCCCATATTGCCATCTTTTTTTCGACTTCTTCTTGTGTGAGAACCCGTCCTTCTCTGATATCTTGGCGCCCTTTTTCGACTTTTGATTTAAAATAGAGCTCAGCCATTATATCAGACGTTGTGCTTGATTCTGGCATCTTCTGGATTAATTCCATAGCCTCATCTTTCTGACTCATAATCGTAAATATATAGATACTTTTTAATAATGTCAACTGCTTTAAAATTGCCCGAACATGGATGTTCGGGCCCAAATGAAACGATACATATTTGAAATCAGATGGCACACAACGTTCAGGTGATGGTGACGTTGATCCTAGGTCAAATATGTATCTGCGAACCATCGGCCTTTGGCCGATGCGCGACGTAGCGCCGGCGAGCCGCCTAATAAAGCTCTTGCTTTAGGCGAGCCGGGTGAAGCGGAGGAGACCGAGCGGCCGGACAGGCCGCGTAGCACCATATCTTAGTTGTGCGAAGTGATACGATGCGTCATGGGCAATCCGGATTGGATTGACAACAAGCAGCTTCAAGGCAAAAGGGAAAATGAATGCAGCAAGATTCTTGGTGGCGATTCGACAACAATTAAGTAAAGAAAGCACTGATATATTCGATGAAACCCTAATTCAAAGAGATCTCGATGCAGGCAGAGATTCTACTCCAGAAACTCAGATTGATAAAGTCATTAGAGAATACATAAAACGAGGTGAAAAGATTCAGGCCAATGCTCAAAACTTTGCTTTTGAAACTATGGCAATCGAAGAGATGTATCAAGAATGTGTGAATATTATCGAAGACTTTGATATTGGGGATAAACGTCGAATCGCCTATCTTTTGCATTGTATCATTCATTTTCAGTACTACAAGGCATGGTAGCATTTCATACAACGTAAAAGATTTGGCGTAGTGATGCGAAGCATCATTAGTGTAAGCGAAGCGCATCCCCGGAAGCGCACCAGCGCTGGAGTGCCAAATCTTAGTTGTCGGTGGTTAGGTATCAACGGTGGTCATTTGAATTCGATCAGTCAAGAAAAAGGTAAGGTTTATGAAAAGAATGGCGATCATGGGGCCGACCAAATGATCAATGTTGTATGAAATAGAGAAACAAATACCGGCCAGCGCACCCCAAAGCATTTGTTTTTTGTTATTGTCGGGAGTCGTTTTGAAATCTGTAATCAAGAAAGCAGCGGTGAAGAATGTCACTATGGCGTAAAGATGGCCGCCAGAGCCTTGCTGCCAGACATTGTCGATACAAAAGGATGTAGCAACAAATGATACCGCCATAATAAATCGCCGAGACACTGTTGTGATAAGAAAAATTGAAAGACCCATAACTAGAAGCGAAAAGGATACAGTGCTCGCACCAATTAAGAAACTGTCTCCAATCTTGTCCCATGTAATATTCGGAAGGTTTGAGTCCGTGAATAGTCGTGCCCAAATATAGGTCAGAACGGAAGCGAACGCGACCGGATTGAAAATGGCTCTTGCCTTAAATCTGAGAAACACCATGCAAGCATTTAATGAGAGAAATAGTATGCACCAGAGTGGCCAGCTAAGTTGCTCAAGATCAAGAATGAGATATAACAGTATCGCATTTACCAGGGAGTAAAGAGCGGAAATGCGATCGGTTCGTTTGAAACCTAACATCATATGGAAGCAAATGGAAACCAGAATCGCGAGCAACATAAACAGGAGCGGCGAAAGTGCGTGGCCGACCGTCTTTGCCGTATAATAAATGCCATATGAATCTAGGCATGCGAGAATTAATAGAACAACCGTAAGCCTGAGCGCAATATTAAGTTCATTTCGTTTCGCCATCGCCGAGATTCTCTCTAGACAATGCCAAAGGCGTAAATCAATATATGCAAGAGCTAAAGTTCTTTTTCGGCAATCTGCAATACCTAATCACCGACAACGCCCGAGAGCATATGAAGTTTTGGCACTTGTGCCAAAATTTGCCGAAGACCGACTAAGACACCTGGGCTTCCGGTAGAGTAGAAGCCCGCCTAATAGCCGGCACACCTGTCCGTAACTGAAACCTTGCCGCACCCAGAGAGGTCGAGTGCCGAGGGCACTTCGTGCCCGAACATATACTCTCAGTTAGGTGAAGTAAAATGTACCAGAATCTTTTTCTAGGGAAATGCCTTTTCGTCTTCTACTCAATTATATTCTTGGGTTTATGAAATTTCGAACAGTTAGGAATTTATGTATCATTAAGGCATTCACCCTGTTAGCCTTTTGCGGACCAAAAACTAAGTTGGACCAATGCATTTATGCAGTGGAAAAGAATAGAGTCGAAGAAGTCGAAAGCTGCATGGGATTTCAAGATGATGACTTTCATTTAGCTTTCCGGAAGAAAGGAGTCTTATTGCTGGCAGCCCAAGAGGGGCATCACGAGTCTTTAAAGCTATTGCTTGGGCGCTATCCGGTAAATGATATTAAAGTTCCCGATGAGCTCTGGAGAAGATATGGCTTCTCAAGTTGGGGCCTAAAGCAATCCATTTTAAGCATGAATTCTAAAGGTACCAAGTCAAAGCGAAAAGGAGCAATTTTCGACGAACGAACGTTAAGGATATTAGTCAATAAGATAGAGAAGGAGTGGAGGGGTTTGCCCGAAAGCGGTACCGGGCACTGCCTAAGGATTGAGAGTACAACTTTCAAAAAAACACATGGCAAAAAGTTATATCTTCCCGATGGCAAGATTGGTTACGCTGAGACAAAATATATAATCGCGCCAAAACTAATAAATTATTGTCCATTTGCACTGAAAAACATCAAGATTCAGATCCAATTCAGAAATCCTTCAAATGAAAAGATGATTCGAATAAGGAGGAGTTTCAATAATACCATTGCCTCGTTATCGCAAACCAAAGTATCATTGAATGAGCCAAGGGTTAAGTCATACCTCTCTCAGGATGAGACCCTTGGGTATTTATCACAAATCAAGTTATCATCGGATGAAAAAAGGATTAAGTCATATCTCCCTGACGATAAGAAGACCAAGCCTTTAAGGGATTTGAAAGCCGTAATACTTGCTTACACGCCTGTTAAATCAGAGATGTACAAACTTCACAAGGCGACCTATCATAGAGAGCTCGAAATGCATGGTCACAAAAATAGAGCAGCATTAAAGTAGAAGATGGTAAAAAATCTTTTCATTTATTTCACCTAGTTGGGCGAAGTCACTGCTGCCCGGGTTCTCCAGTCAATGCAAATAGTGCCTACTGGTTTACAGCTGTAAGGTTTTTCCTGCGTGAATAGACCCAAAAAACTAACCCAATGCAAAAATTAGCTAAAAGGACTTGAGTGAGTAGTAAGGGGACCAAATAAGAATACGGCCAGATGCTTTCGAGCACAACTAAATTCCATGCTAGCAAATAGATTGAATAAGCGACAAAGAGGTATAAAGCAGAATATAGAAAGAATCTCTTCGGCGAGAAGTCTTCTGTATGAAAGTCGTTGTCAAGCTTTGCCAGATACATGTGATTAATCAAATAAGCGAGTAGGGGTTGTGCATAAATTGGAATGACTAATAGATTTATGCGAGTTCTCCAGTTATCCGGTAGCACAGGCATGTTTGCACCGGTTAGTAGCTCGGCCAGCCCTGCATCAATTACGTACAGGTTAAAGAATATATAGCCTAGAACGACAACTATGATCGAAGGAAGAATTGATTTCGGTTTTTTATAAAAGATTGTAATGAAAAGAAGCCAAGTGGATACAGCCAGAATGCTTGTTTGTTTTAGATAATTGGGAAAAACGAAATGGCTATA
>CAZHLC010000117.1:0-9014 GCA_964532545.1 uncultured Leptospiraceae bacterium
CTATGAGCTTAGAGCGTTCGTTGAGAGCCTCGGCCTCAAGCACCAGATTGCTGCGGCTGCGGCTTACCACCCCCGCTTTGACAATCAGGTTTTCGCCGGGGCCAATACCTCGAATATAATCAAGGTGCATTGAAAGGGTCACGCTGGGGGCCCGGCAGACCAGAAAGGCCAGGGGCCCCAAGGTATTATCTATGGCAGCTGAGATCAAGCCCCCCTGCATACGACTTACGGGATTATTATATTCAGGCAAAACGGGAAAACTGGCCTTCAGCCACTGCTTTGGCATGTATTCAAGAACCTGGCCCTGCATAAAATGAAAAACCGGCGGCGGAACCTGCAAATCGGGCGACAACCCCATGGCTACCTCTTCAAGCATATTGGTAATTACCTCTGGGTCTGTGATCAGGCCTTGTTCGTTTGTTATTACTGCATTCATGTGTGACATCTCCTTTCTTTAAAAATTAATGTTAACACCATTAACATTAACCCATATTACCAGGCAATGTTAATGACGGCAACATTTTATTGTTTTAAACCTACCTCTGATTACCTTAATAGCAGCGAACATGAAGGCTAAAAACAGATATCATCACGGTGAACTCAAAACAGCCCTGGTAGAGGCAGGCATTAAAATCATAGACAAGCACGGCATAACCGGCCTGACCCTGCAGAAAGCAGCTAAGGCCCACAATGTCAGTGCTGCTGCGGTTTACCGCCATTACGGCTCAAAAGAAGAATTGCTGGCGGCCATTGCAGCCCAGGGGTACAACCTGCTTGAAGAAGCTATGAGCGATATTCTGGCCCGCAAATTCAGCAATGCCGAAACTTTTCTACAAGAGAGTATGCTCACCTACGTTGATTTTGCCCGCCAGAAACCCCGCCACTACGAACTGATGTTTGGCGGCTTCATAACAGATCACCAAAAATTTTCACATTTATCGGCCGCAGCGCAGAGTTCGTTCAATTCGCTGCTTGAAATCATTAAACGCTGCCAACAGCTGGGTCTGTTCGAGCCGCGCAGCCGGCCCCTGCTGCTGGCCTTTCATGTGTGGAGTCTGCTACACGGCTACGTCACTCTGCATAACAGTGGGCAGAATCCTTTTCCGGTAAAAAACGAACGGCAGTTCAGACAGTTGACCCGGCGCATCATCAACCTGATGCGCCACGGCCTTCATACCAGAAAGGCGTAATAGATTGTTTAAACGAAGCGACTAAATGCGATGGGCCAGCAGATCGTGCAAATGAATCATTCCTACCACCTGGTCGCCTTCTTTCTCTATCACCGGCAACACAGTTATAGGTTTCTTGCGGGTGCGCATGGTTTCAAGAGCCGTAACCGCCTTGTCAGCAGAATACACACAGGTAGGCTGCTTGTTCATAATATCTGAGATTGTCAGTGTAAACAGATCTACTTTCTTCTCAAGCACCTTACGAATATCAAAATCAGTAACCAGCCCAAGCAGCTTGCCGTCTTTATCAATCACAGAAATGGCCCCTGCCCGCTTTTCGGTGATCTTGCTTAGAAGATCGGGTATGGGCTCATCAATCTCTATCACCGGGTTCTCATCACCCGAACGCATGACATCGGCCACTGTTAACAACAACCTTTTGCCCAGCTGCCCACCAGGGTGAAACAGCGCAAAGTTTTCTTCTTTGAATCCCCGCATTTCCATGAGAGTGACGGCCAGGGCATCGCCGATCACCAGAGCCGCCGTGGTGCTGTTGGTGGGGGCCAGATTCAGTGGGCAGGCCTCTTTTTTCACCGGGGCAAACAGCACAATGTCAGCGCTGTTGGCCAGAGTAGAATCTTTTTTTGAAGTAATAGCTATGATTTTCGCACCAATTTTGCGAATCACCGGAATGATCGAATTCAGCTCTTCGCTCTCACCTGATTTGCCCAGGGCCAGCACGATATCGTCTGGCTGTAAAATTCCCAAATCGCCATGCATGCCTTCAGCCGGGTGTAAGAAAATCGACAGAGTACCGGTAGAGGTTAAAGTCGATGAGATTTTCTGGCCAATACGCCCCGATTTACCAATGCCGGTAACTACAATCTTACCTGTAGTTTCGAAGAGCATGTTAATGGCCGCTGCAAAACTATCATCGATGGCCCCTTTTACATCAACCAGGGTGTCGATTTCAATATCGAAAATTTCACGGCCCTTGCTCAAGATTTCATCTTTGGTCATACGAGCTTTGGTGAGTGCCAGCAGAAGACCGCCTGTCGAGCAGATTTTGTAAGAAAAACAGTCTCAACGTTGCCAGAGCGGCATCCGATAATTAGATATAATGAAGAAACTCAGTATTATTTTAATCACATCTTTATTTCTGTCATCAGCTGTAAGTGGCCAGAATGCCCCGGCTGACTTTATCAAAGAAATGTATAAACTCTACCAGAGCGGCGAATACAAAAACCACAAAAAAGCCATTATTGATCTCGAAAATAAGCTGAATGAATTTCCGAAAGATCCCAATCTGATGGCCCTACTGAGCCTCACCTACCTTCATTTGAGCTATCGTGACTGGCACTTTGGTGTAAAAGACATGGATTATGTCGAAGCCGCCCTCAACCTCGCCAAACGTGGTGAAAAAATTAACGATAAAAACTATCTGGTGAACAATGCTCTAGCCACCGCTTCAATGCTCAAGGGCGACCGGGCTGCAGCCCGCAAGTATGTTGACAAATCGATCAAGGCCCAGGCCAAGCTGGCCGAGAGCTGGTATATCAGGGCCTGCCTTTCTGAGGGTTCAATTGTTGATGAAAACACCGAAGCCGGTAAAAACCTGAAAAAAGCACTTGAACTCGACAAGACTCTTGTTTTTGCCCTTGAAGATAAAATCATGGCCCATCTCAAAGCCAATCAGGTGGCTGAAGCTCAAAAGACCTATGAATTATACGTTGAAAGTTATGCCGGCAATTCAAACGCCCTGTTCTTTAAGGGAATGATTCTGGTATATTCAGGCAAATTAGATGAAGCCAGGGTTTCTCTCGAGAAGTTTGTGCAGAAAAATCAAGGCTCAAACCTCTCGAGGCTGGTAAACTTTTACCTGAACTGATTACATGCGGGCGCAGACTCTGCGGGTTTTCAGAACCTGAAAAACTTCTGCGCTCAGCACATCACTCTTATATTTCTGCACCTTTGAAAGCTCATTACCATTTTTGTCATAGATGGTAGTTGAAACCACATCAGCAAAGTATTCGCAACCTTTTTCTTTCAACTCTTTACCACCGCTGTAGGTAAAACTTTCGCTGCGGGCCTTGTCGTCATAGGTTACCGTGACCTTGACATCGCGGCAGCTGGCACTGCGGGCCGTGCCTTCTATGTTTCTGTTTTTGTCGTCATATTTGTTAAAAAAGGTCTGCCGGGCTGTTGAGACCACGGCCTTCAACTTTGCCCCATCGTATTCAAGGTTAATTGATTCATCAGAGCTCAACTTGACTTTGTCAACTTTCTGTACACCCACCACCAGGTTGTGATTCACAAAATCGGCCACGCTTTTGAAATAGTAACGATACTTCATTTTTCTTTTATGATCTCGACATTCGAGATACTTTTTACGTTTATTAAATTTGCAGGTGCTGACTTTTCTGCTCTGCTTCTCTTTGATTTTAGTAGCGTAGCTGCGGCAGACTTTCTTCGCCCACAGGCTGCTGCCGGCCAAAGAAATAATGGCAATGGTAAAAATGATTTTTTTCATGGGCCCCCCTGGCTTGTAATTGACTGGGTATTAGACGCCAATGGCCCCGTTTATGTAAATAGTTTTTCATATCTCTTCTAGCTGAAAAAATTTTGATTGCCAGACTGCCTGAAATCGAGTATCTTAAATGCTGCCAGAAAATGCCCTGGTTGGTTCGTGACTTTTTAAATGCGTAAAAATTGAACCAATGCTTCTTTAAGGGATCTAGAGATTTCGGCAGTGCAAAAGTACGGGCCACACCCGGAAGAGTAGTGCTGTCGGTGGTAGAACCCACCTAAGCCAACGGTGGTTCAATCTTTCCCTTTTAATTGACGGCCAAACCGGGCTCTGGCTTTTCTTTTACCCCGCTATGCTTTAGCAAAGCGATTCTGGCTAAAAATACATTTTCCCCGCAAGCGCAAAACGCTCTCTGGCTCTATGCAAGTCAAAGATAAAGCAGTTCTCATCACCGGTAGTGGCGGCGGGCTGGGGCTCGCTATGGCCAGAGCATTTCATGACGCCGGCGCAATTATTATAATCAGCGATATTCAAGAAGAGCTGGTAAAGAAAGCCCTTGCAGAATTTAAAGAAAGGGCCTTTGGCTTTGTAGTCGATGTGAGCAACGAAGAATCTGTTGAAAACCTGTTCAAACAGGTTCTAAACGAAGTTGGTCGTCTTGACATTGCTGTGCTCAACGCCGGCATACTGCGCGACGGGCTGCTGATTAAGACCGACCGCGAAACCGGCAGGCTCAAAAGTAAAATGAGTCTCGCTCAGTGGCAGAGCGTAATTGATGTAAACCTCACTGGCGTTTTTCTCACCGGCCGCGAAGCTGCAGCAACCATGGCTGAGCAGGGCGAAGGCGGGGTGATTATTCCGATCAGTTCGGTGGCCCGCCATGGCAACCCGGGCCAGACAAACTATTCGGCCGCCAAGGCCGGGGTAGCGGCCCTTACTGTTCTATGGGCCCATGAGCTGGCCCGCCATCGCATCAGGGTGGCAGCGATCTCACCCGGGTTTATGGCCACCGACATGGTGATGAAAGATATGAAACCCGAAGCCCTTGAAAAATGGCAGAAGATGATACCCATTGGCCGCCTCGGCAAACCAGAAGAAATCGCCCACACCGCCCTGTTCATCGCTGAAAACGATTTAATTACCGGGGTAGTTATTGAGGCCTCGGGCGGTATCAAGGTTTAAAGAAGCCCTAAGCTTCAACACCATCGGTTTCATAAAGTTCTTTTAATAGAGCAAAAAACTTTTCTTTGGCCGGGCCATTGCCCTTAATATCAAATACGTTCATGCCAGCGATGATATGCTTTGCAATCTTCTGGTGGTAGGCCACAAAGCGCTCGATTTCGGCCGCAAGCTCAGCCGGGGGTGCACCACCCTCTTCTACCGCACAGTCTGGGCAGCGCTGGCGGTTTTTTTCGGGCAGCTCAATCTGCCTTGTAAGAAGATTAAAAGTAAAGGGGAACAATCTGCACCCCAGGGGCCTGTAATCAAAAACAGAACAAAGGCGCTCACCCCCGCCCACTGATTTTAAAAAAGGGCAGATTTTTAACTCGGTAGTGCGGTTGTTGATGATGGGGTTCATCCACCCTGTTGAGTCAATATTATAGGTAAGAACCTTTTTCTCAAACAATTCAGCCGGGCTGCAAGCCAGCCCCCGGGCCAGGCGCTTAATATCAAAATCGGCCAACCCAACTTCATTGCCCACGCAGCAGTTGCCGCCTCTTTTGCAGTTTACCTTCAATGTTTGAGCCCTTCTAATATGCTGGTATTTGTGTGCGCGACCAGAAGATTGTCAAGTGATGCTGTAAAAAAGCGTGCAGTAGCGGCCCCAGCCTGCGTCAAAGAATATGCAGAAATTACTTATATTACTGTTATCAGGTATGCTAAGTGCCGCAGCTGCTACTGGCTTTAACATGCGGGGCCCCCTGCGAATTTCTGGTATTCAAGGCCTGGGCCTTGGTTTAGAAGGCAGCTTCGCCACCACTGGCATTGGCCAGCATGCCACCGGCCTCAAGGCCTCATACCTGATCTCATCATATTCGTTTTTTTCATACCATGCCGGGCTTAATGCGGGTTATCTGGCCGGTGCCGATTCGTTCTATGCCAACGGCAAGGCCGGCCTTGGCTTCATCATTGCGTTTTTTGATGTAGGATATATGTATTCAGAGGCAGATCAGAATTCACTTTTACAGGCGGGCATCAGCTTCGAGCAGCTGCTTATAGATTACCGGCTCATGGCCCAGCTGTACGCAGACTATGGCTTCAGCCTGAATAATAGAGGTGACCGCTTTCAGCTGGGCCTCAAGGTTCTGTATATTCTCAACCCATAGAAATGTCTCGATTTACAGCCTGACTCGTGGTTTTACTGGGGATATTAAATTCCCATGAAAGACCTGGTTACTTCAGATTTTAAACTTGGCGTGATTGCCGGGGGCCAATTGGCCAAGATGATGGCCCTGGCCGCCAGCAACTGGGATGTCAAAACATACATTCTCGACAAAGATGAACACTGCCCGGCCTCACCGGTCTGTGCCGGCTTTACCAAGGGCGACCCCCAGAACTTTGATGATGTCTACAATTTTGGTAAAAGTGTCGACCTGCTCACCTACGAGATGGAAGCTATTAATATCGAGGCCCTGAAAAAACTGCATGAAGAAAAATACGCGGTTTGCCCCAGTGTTTATACCCTTGAAACCATTCAAGACAAGGGCCTGCAGAAAGAATTCTATAAAAAGCATAACCTGCCCACTTCAGACTTTCAGCTGTTCGCCGACACTGGCGAATTACGCAGCGCCTTAACAGAAGGCAGCCTGCAATACCCCTTTGTGCAGAAGCTGCGCAAAGGCGGCTACGATGGTCGCGGGGTGGCCGTCATTAAAAACGAAGATGACCTGCCCAGGCTGCTTGAGGGCCCCTGCCTGGCTGAAACCCTGGTTGATATCGCCAAAGAAATCTCGGTGATTGCCGCCCGCAACCAGTCGGGTGAGATAAAGTGTTTTCCCGTAGTTGAAATGGAGTTTAACCCCGAGGCCAACCTGGTTGAGCGCCTGGTTTGCCCAGCTGCCCTCAGCGAAGAACTTGAAAAACAGGCCTTTGCTTTAGCAACGTCAGTAATCGAAAGCTTTCAAATGGCGGGCCTGTTGGCCATTGAAATGTTTATTAACCAGCAGGGTGAAGTACTGGTCAATGAAGTAGCACCCCGCACCCATAACAGCGGTCATCATACTATTGAAAGTGTAGTAACCTCACAGTTTGAGCAGATGCTGCGGGCCATATTCGACTTGCCGCTGGGCAGCACCCGCCTTAAGCTACCGGCCGTGATGATCAATCTGCTGGGCGAACCCGGCCACCAGGGCCCGGTAAAATATGAGGGTCTGACCGAGGCCATGGCCGTAGCTGGCACCAAGCTGCACCTCTATGGCAAAAGAGAAACCAGGCCCTTTCGCAAAATGGGGCATGTCACCGTGGTAGCCCAGAGCCTTGATGAGGCCAAGTCACGGGCAGATCAGGTGAAACATATACTGAAGGTAATAACATGAGCAAAGCACAAGTGGGTATCATCATGGGGTCAGACTCTGATCTGCCAATCATGCAGAGTGCTGCAGATATCTTAGCCGAGCTCAAAGTCGATTATGAGCTTACTATTGTTTCGGCCCACCGCACACCTGATCGCCTCTATGATTACGCAAAAAACGCCCATGAGCGTGGTATTGAAGTCATTATCGCCGGGGCCGGCGGGGCCGCCCACCTGCCTGGCATGGCCGCATCGCTTTCACCCCTGCCGGTGATTGGGGTGCCCATTAAGTCTTCAAATTCAATCGATGGGTGGGATTCTGTGCTCTCAATTCTGCAGATGCCTGGCGGTGTACCCGTGGCCACGGTGGCTCTGAACGGGGCAAAGAATGCCGGCATTCTGGCCGCCCAGATTATTTCAACCAAAGATACGGCTCTGCGCGAGCGAATTATTGCATATAAAAGGCAGCTTGAAGCGGCTGTACTTGAAAAAGTTAAAAAGCTCAAATAGCCTGCTTTTTCACTTGAAAACAGCCTGTCTTAATCAAGGCTGAACATTCGTTTTGGTATAACTATGCAAGATATACTGTTTTCAGATTATTCGGCGGCCCGCTTTCCTTTATTATTGTTGCCGCTGATAATTTCAGTCTATCTGTTTCTGTTTCCTAACCGTAAGTCGCAGAACCTGCTGCTTTCAGTGTATTTTTTCTTTGCCTTTCTATTTCACTTTGGTTTCTTCGTGGTTTTCTCAATCGATGACCCGGTGGGTATGTGGGGCTACTACATCGCTACCCTGGCCCCCTTCGGGCTGGCCCTGCTGCTGCAATTTGCCTATCGCTTTCCGACCCGCACGAATCGCAAAGAAGCCCGGGTTGTGCTCTACCTTTCAATGGCCCTTGCCTCTGCGGCCTTTCTTGAGTATGCCACACTGGGGCCCCAATCAGAAACCATTCTGGGCTATGTGGGCTACTCTACCAGCTATAGGTCAAAGCTGATACCCCTGTCGGCCTGTCTATTTTCGCTGATGACCCTGGTTGTTTTTATTCGTAAGCTCTATTCGTATGAGCGCGAACAGACAGGTAATATTTTCAGCAAACTTCTCAAACCCCAGACAGCCCATGGTCGCTCGGCCCGCAACTTCGGTGCTCTGGTGGCTCTTGAGTTTGCCAACATCGTTTTTATTACTTCAGAGATGTTATTCAGGTCGGTGTACTTTGATAACCTACTGGCCTATGCCCATACCATTTTTCTGATCAATTATATTCTTTATATATTCGCCTACCTGCAGAGTAATAACGGGGTGGTTCCCCTCAATTTTAAGATCGTGGCTGTAACCACGGTGTTGGTATTTGTATTAATTAATCTGGGTGGGCGCCTGGCCATTTCACAGTTTTTTAACTCATATGAGGCCCAGAACCAGATCTTGTTAAAAACCTTTGAGCAGGTGCGGGCCCAGCCAGATAAGTACGATGCTTCAATTGTATATCTGGTAAAGCTGGGTGAGAACAACCAGTGGCAGAAAGAATGGCAACGCCACGATACGGTTCTTCTGGGTCAAAAGATTCCACTTTATTCGCATCTGGGTGTAAAAGAATCGTACGATAAAGAGCAGGCCGCCTATGGCGCAAACCTGCAGAAATATAACACCCGCTTCTATGTGCGCCAGAAACAAACCCAGTATTTTCACTATAATATTAAAATCGAAAATGAGACCCTCGGGGTGGGTTTCAGTTACCGCAGTTTTCGTGAGCGGCTGCATGAGGTCATTGCCGGGCTGCTGCTGGTATATCTCTGCGCCCTGGTTTTTC
>CAZHLC010000118.1:0-9011 GCA_964532545.1 uncultured Leptospiraceae bacterium
GTATTGGCCATGGCGGCTTCTATTCACTGCTGTCAAAATCGCTTGGCCTTGAGGTAGCAGGGGCCATTGGTGTACCTCTTTATGTGTCACAGGCCCTCGGGGCCGCTCTTTACATCATTGGTTTTACCGAACTCTTTACCAATCTGCTGCCACAGTATGATGACAAAACTGTGGCCACTGTTGTATTATTCATTCTGTTGGTGATCTCTTATCTCAGTGCCAAGCTGGCCATGAAGGTACAGTACCTGATCATGGCTGTGATTGGCCTGTCGCTGTTTGCCATGTTTGCGGTGATCGAACCTTCCGAGAGCAATAATATGGTCTGGCGTTATGATAAGGTTTCTTTCTGGGCCGTATTTGCCATATTCTTTCCGGCGGTGACGGGCATTGGTTCAGGCGCCGCCATGTCGGGCGATCTGGCCAACCCCAAACGCAGCCTGCCCCTGGGCATTCTGACTGCCGTGGGGGTTGGGCTGGTGGTGTACATTGGTACAGCTTTCTGGTATGCTTACATCGGTGAAACCGATGAGCTGGTGAGTAACTACTTTATTGCTAAAGACAAGGCCTTTATGGGCTGGGCAGTAGTGGCAGGTATCATGGGCGCTACCATTTCATCGGCCCTGGGTACTCTGGTCTCAGCCCCGCGCATTCTCATGGCGGTAGCACAAGACCGGGCTGTACCCTTTACCAGTGTTTTTGCCAAAGCCAGCAAACGGGGTGAGCCCAGAGTTGCCATTCTGTTCACAGCAGTCATAATACAGGGGGCCATCTTGCTGGGCAGTCTTGATATAATCGCAGCATTGCTGACAATGTTTTTTCTTATTACCTATGGCATGATCAACATGGCGGTTTTTATCGAAAAAGGTATCGGCATACCTTCTTTTCGCCCCAGCTTTAACATTCCGCTGATTGTACCCATCATTGGGGCACTCTGGTGTTTTGCGGTGATGTTTCTTATCGAATGGATTTTTGCGGCTATTGCGCTGCTGGCCATAACAGTGCTCTATGTGCTGCTGGTTCGTCGTGGGCTGCTCTCGCCGGCTGGCGATGTGCGCCATGGCCTGCTCAATTCACTGGCTGAGCTGGCGGTACAGTCAGCTGCTAAAATGCCTCAGGGTGGCAAATCATGGAAGCCCAACCTCATGATACCCATTGAAGAACCTACCAACTGGGCCCATATCATGGGCTTTATTCGCGACATTGTTTTTCCTTCAGGTACGTTGCGGCTGTTTTCTGTGAATGTGGTGAGCCAGGGGGCCAGAGCCAAGCTCAACCAGTTTCTCGAGAATATTTTTAAGAAAAAAGAGAGAGAAAAAGAAGAAGAAAGGCCAGCCACCATTGGTGATGATGCAGCCCAGTTGCGCCGAGATCTCTCTGACCTTTCAACGGTGGTTGAAATGGATAATATATTCACCGCCAATACCGTAGTCGATTCGGTAAATTTTCTAGAGGGTATCAGCATTGTTACCCAGGTAATGAAGGGAATGTTTTTTCCCCCCAATACCATGTTTCTCACCATGAGTTCTGATACCAGCAAAGACAAAAACCTGCGAGAGATGATGGCCATTGCGGTACGCGAAGACATGGGCCTGATGGTGCTTGGTGGCAGCCGCAAAATTGATAAAGAGAAAACCGGTATCAACCTGTGGCTGCGCCGCGGCAGCCCCAACCGCAACCTGGCGATCTTAACGGCGCTGCAGATTGCACGCAACTGGGGCTCTGAAATCAGATTGATTTCTACTGTTGAAAGCAGCGATGAGATTCAACTCACCCACAATGTGCTGAAGCGAATTATTGAACAGGGCCGCATGCCTGCTGACACCAAAAGCCAGGTTATTCTGGGAAACTATTATGATATCATTAAGAAGGCGCCACCGGCCGCCCTCAATCTTTTCGGTCTGCCGGTCACCCTTGATACGAATCTTATGCACGCTCATAACCAGAGTATTGAAAGCCCCTGCCTTTTCTTAAAAGACTCAGGCCTTGAGAGTGCGTTGGCCTAAGACACGAGGTCTTGGGCCCTGCTGAGTACACGATGTACGAAAAGCAGGCCTAAGACACGAGGTCTTGGGCCCTGCTGAGCACACGATGTGCGAAAAGCAGGCTTAGCGGCTAGGCGGCTTGGCAACACGGCTTAACAGCTAGACGGCTGGGCAGGTAGGCAGCCTGGCGGTGGCGTTCATCGGGCTGGCCAGTGGTGTGAGATTTTGCTGACAATGGCCCGCGGGTTGGCATAGTCAGCCGAGAGCGACCAGAGCAGGGTGCCCTTCTCGACACTGATACATTTGGCGGTGAGTAAATAGTTTTCACCTTCGCCTGAAACAGAGCCGAATACCATGGCTTCAACCCCGAGCAAACGGCCTGCTTCGGCCAGTGAGCCCTCATCGAAGGCGCCGCTCTGCTGCAACCCCTGTTCTTTGAGAACTTTCTGTAGCTGGTGGCGATCGGCCATTTGAAAACCCTGGCGTAAAAATTCTGAGGCGAACAGATCGGCAACCACCGCGCCTGAAAACTTTTTACCATGGTAGTACTGCAGATTAAAGGGCATAACAGCGAGGCTGGCTGCGCCCTTACTCTGGCCCGGGGGCATGTTTAATCTTATGCTCTGCTTGTTCAGGGTATTGCAACTTAGCAGAGTAACGATGAACAGGGTGAGAGGGGCCTTTTTCATCTTGTGAATCTAGTATCAATGAGCCGAAAAATCCAAATAACGCAACCAAAGTGTTAGAATCAAACAACACCATAAAAAAACCGGGCTTCTCTGAGAAGACCCGGTTTTCTCAAGTGCGCCGGCCCAGCTGTCTAGCTGCCAGACCGCCCAGCGGTATTAAGCTGCCTTTAACTGCAGCCGGTAGTAGCACCGCAGGTATCGCATTTGAGGCATGAGCCATTGCGAACCAGGGTCATCTGCTGGCATTCAGGGCATGATTCGCCTTCGTAGCCCTTCATGCGAGCTTCTTGCACCTGGGCCAGTTGAATCTTGGTCTGGGCCGCTTTGCTGCTGGTCGTTTTATCTTTGGGCAGCAGATTCTGCTCTACGCTTACAGTATTCTCTTGTTGATCTGGTTCAGCTTTCAGATCTTTGGTTGAGTTATCAACTGCAGTAGAGTCAGAAATCAGATCTTCGGCCTGCACATGGGCCAGATCATCGCGGTCAAGGTAGTTGATGGCCAGGTCTCTGAAGATGTAATCCATAATTGAGGTAACCATCTTGACCCGGTCGTGGCCCTGAACGATACCATTAGGTTCAAACTTGGTAAAGGTAAAGGCATCGACAAATTCTTCAAGGGGCACACCATACTGCAGGCCCAGCGAGATGGCGATGGCAAAGCCGGCCATGAGGCTTCTAAAGGCCGCACCTTCTTTGTACATATCAAGAAAGACTTCGCCCAGAGTGCCGTCTTCGTATTCACCGGTGCGCAGGTATACCTTGTGGCCGCCAATAACGGCTTTCTGGGTATAACCACCGCGGCGCTGGGGCAGGCGGCGACGGCTGGCGATGTACTTGTAAACCACCTTCTCAGCCATCTTCTCTGCTGCCATTTCAGCCTTGGCGGCTGCCGGTGCTGAAGCCACTTCTTCGATATCGTCTTCGATGGCGTCGAAGAGGCTTTCGCCGATGGCCGAGAGAGGCTGTGACAGTTTTGAACCGTCGCGATAGAGAGCGTTGGCCTTGAGCATCAACTTCCATGAAGACATGTAGGCGTCTTTCACATCTTGCACGGTGGCATGATATGGCATGTTGATGGTTTTTGAAATGGCGCCCGAGATAAAGGGCTGGGCTGCGGCCATCACCTGCAGGTGGGCCTGATAGGCAATAAACCTTTCACCTTTTCTACCACACTTGTTAGCGCAGTCAAAGACAGACAGATGCTCGTCTTTAATAAAGGGGGCGCCCTCGATTGTCATGGTGCCACAAACGGCCTCAGTTGCTGCCTCAATTTCATCTTGTGAGAAACCGAGGTAAGACAGCAGGTTGAAGCCAGCGTCGCTATAGATTTCTTCTGCGATCTCAAGAGTTTCACTGAGAAAAGTATCGCCCACCACCCAGCGGTTAAACACGTAGTTAAGGTCAAAGGCGGTAGAGATACTCTTTTCAACATTGCTGAGAACTTCTTCAGTGAAGCCACGGGCCATCAAAGATTCGCGGTTAATATAAGGAGAATTCTCAAGTGAACCTGAGCCCACAATGTACTCAATGATTTTCTCATTCTGTTCGGGGGTATAGCCCAGATTTTTCAGTGCCTGGGGTACAGACTTGTTGATAATCTTGAAGTAACCGCCGCCGGCCAGTTTTTTGAATTTTACCAGGGCAAAGTCAGGTTCGATGCCGGTGGTGTCACAATCCATAATGAGGCCGATGGTGCCGGTGGGGGCAATCACGGTTGCCTGGGCATTGCGATAGCCATGCTCTTCACCCAGTTTAACGGCCTGATCCCATGCTTTGCGGGCGGGGTTCAGCAGATATTCGGGGGCATCTGATTCATCAATACCCATGGGAAAAATGCTCAGACCTTCATACTCTTCTTCAGGGGCTGAGTAGGCTACCCGGCGATGGTTGCGCATAACACGCAGCATGTGCTTTTTATTTTTCTCATAGCCGGCAAAGGGGCCATGCTCTTTAGCCATCTCGGCCGAGGTCGCATAACTTACGCCAGTTAGAATAGCAGAGATGGCGCCGGTAATGGCGTTGGCCTGCTTAGAATGATAGGGAATGCCCGAAACCATCAGCAGCGTACCCAGGTTGGCATAGCCCAGACCCAGGGTTCTGAATTTGTAGCTCAGCTCGGCAATCTTCTGTGAAGGAAACTGAGCCATGAGAACAGAAACTTCTAACACGGTCGTCCATAATCTGATGGCGTGCTCTAATGAATCAACTTTGACGCGGTTTGTCTCTGCATCGTAGAACTTCATCAGGTTGAGCGAGGCCAGATTGCAGGCGGTGTCATCGAGAAACATGTATTCGCTACAGGGGTTCGAAGCGTTAATGCGGCCATCTTCAGGGCAGGTATGCCATTCATTGATGGTGGTATCGAACTGCACGCCGGGGTCGGCACACGTCCACGCTGAGTAGCTGAGTTTTTCGTAGAGTTCGCGGGCCGGAATTGTTTTAGCAACCTTATTATCTGTTCTGTTTACTAGATCCCAGTTGCGGTCTTCTTCAACGGCCTTGAGAAAGGCATTGCTGAGTCGCACTGAGTTATTTGAGTTCTGGCCAGATACAGTAGAGTAGGCCTTACTGTTCCAGTCGACGTCGTATTCTTCAAACTCAACGCCAGTGAAACCCTGCTTGGCCAGCTCAATAATGCGCTGAATGTAGTTTTCAGGAATAGACGAGCGGCGAATATCTTTCAGTACTTCGGCCAGGCGGCTGTTCTGTCTGGGGTCGAGCAGGCTTTTATTATCTTTGCAGCCAGCCAGAGCTTCGAACAGGTCTTGAATGGCCTGCTTAATCTGCTTTGAGCCTGTAACAAGGCTGGCCACCTTGGCTTCTTCGGTGGCTTTCCATTCGATAAAGTTTTCAATATCGGGATGATCAATGTCTAAACAAACCATCTTGGCTGCGCGGCGGGTGGTTCCGCCAGATTTGATGGCACCTGCAGCGGCATCACCAATTTTCAAAAAGCTCATCAGCCCTGAGCTCTTGCCGCCACCAGAAAGTGATTCACCATCGGCACGCAGGTTTGAAAAATTGCTACCAGTGCCTGAGCCGTATTTAAAAAGGCGGGCCTCTCTAACCCAGAGATCCATAATTCCGCCCTGGTTAACCAGGTCGTCAGCTACCGACTGAATGAAACAGGCATGGGGCTGGGGGTGCTCATAGGCCGATTTTGATTTCACCATTTTGCCAGTGTTAGGGTCTACATAGAAATGCCCCTGTGAAGGGCCATCAATACCATAGAGCCAGTGTAGGCCGGTATTAAACCACTGGGGAGAGTTTGGTGCAGCGAATTGCTGCATCAGCATATATTGCAGTTCATCAAAGAAAACGCGGGCATCGTTTTCGCTGTCGAAATAGTTGTGTTTAAAGCCCCAATACGTCCATGTTCCGGCGAGGCGGGCCACAACCTGACGCGCTGTCATTTCACGGGTAAACTGTTCTTCTTTAGGTAATTTTTTCAGCGCCTCTTTGTCGGCCTCTGAGCGCTGCAGCCATTCAGGTACACCCTCTTCAGCCACTTTGCGGGTTATTTTGGGAACGCCAGCTTTGCGAAAGTACTTCTGTGCTAGAATGTCGGTAGCAACCTGCGACCAAAATGAAGGAACTTCAACATCTTTTGCTTCAAAAACAAGTGACCCATCTGGATTCGTAATTCTCGAGGTTCTTTTCTCGAAAAGAATATCAGAGAATATGTCTTTGTCATCTCTGGTGAAGTGGCGGCTGAATTTCATGGTTTTTTACCTCATTAATATAGTATTTAAATCTATCTGCGCCAGAAACAAGCTGCGATATTATGTCTCATACCGCCTGAGTTGTCTCTAGCCGTTAAATAATATGTGCACCTTTTTATGCAGCAGTCGAGCTGGGCCCTGGGCGGCAACACGCGAGCTGACAGATAGGGGGAGCAAAGGTGGGGTTAGAATCGTCGCCGTCAAATGCTTTTTGTTTGGTGACATAAAAAAGTAATTCATTGTCGGCAGAATCGGCCAGGGCCATAATACTTTTTTTAAAAAACCGGGTTTTTTATCGGGGGGAATATTATTCGCCTTCATTTGCCACCGTTCTTATAGGCAGGGATAAAACCCCTGCCTATAAGAACGGTGTTCATCTTTATATATCAGCAATCACTGCTAGGGATTTCCATAACCCAGGGGCGACCCATATATTGCTTTTCAGCCGGTCTCAAAGCCGCTTTCTGACTCTGATGGGTAGCACTTTCGGCCGTATCTTTCAAGTCACCACCTATGGCGAGTCTCATGGCGAGGCCCTTGGCTGCGTGGTGAGCAATTGCCCGGCCGGCCTTGAATTAACCGAAGCCGATATTCAGCCAGAGCTCGACCGGCGTCGCCCCGGCCAGAGCCGTATTACTACCCCGCGCTCTGAGCCCGATACTGTGCAGATTCTCTCGGGCACCTTTGAAGGCAAAACCATTGGCAGCCCCATTGCCATGGCGGTCTATAATACTAACGCCAAAGAAAAAGATTACAGTCATTTTAAAGATGTTTACCGGCCTTCTCATGCAGACTATACCTATGAGGCTAAATACGGTTACCGCTCACACCGGGGCGGCGGCCGCTCATCGGCCCGCAGCACCATTGGGGTTGTGGCCGCCGGCGCCATTGCGAAAAAGATTCTGGCTGAAAAAGCCAATGTGTCAATCGCCGCCTATGTCTCGCAGATTTATGACTTAAAACTGGCTGATTCGTTTGAAATTCCCCCCATTGCAACTCTGCGCCAGAGCGTTGAGAGCAATGATGTTCGCTGCCCCGACGGCGAGCTGGCCCAGAAGATGGCCAAGCTGATTCAGAAGACCCGGCAAGAGGGCGATTCACTGGGCGGCATTGTTGATCTCATTATTGAAGGTGCGCCGGCAGGTCTGGGTGACCCGGTATTTGACCGGCTCGATGCGTTGCTGGCTCAGGCCATGCTGGCCATACCGGCTACCAAGGGCGTGCAGATTGGCAGCGGCTTTGAGGCCCCCCTGATGAAGGGCTCTGAGCACAATGATCTCTTTTACGCCGAGGGTGGGCGGGTGCGCACCCGTACCAATTTTTCGGGTGGTATTCAGGGCGGCATTTCGAATGGCGAACCCATTTTTATGCGCATTGCCTTTAAACCCACAGCCACAATTTCAAAAGAGCAGGCCTCGGTCGATAAAGAGCTGAACGAAGTTCAACTCAAGGTCAAGGGCCGCCACGACCCCTGTGTTCTGCCCAGAGCCGTACCCATCGCTGAATCTTTCGCGGCCCTGGTGCTGGTTGATCAGTTTCTGCTGAATCGGTCTGCAGACTATAATAGAATATAGGGTCGCATTTATGTGTCATTGCGGGCCCTTTAGGCTGTTTTATTAGCAGTCAGGGCGAAGCAATCTGAAGAATGTTGAATCAAGAGTATCACGTCGCCTCGGCG
Organism: uncultured Leptospiraceae bacterium; assembly: GCA_964532545.1. Classification (GTDB taxonomy): domain Bacteria; phylum Spirochaetota; class Leptospiria; order Turneriellales; family CAZHLC01; genus CAZHLC01. Next base: position 8,072 of record CAZHLC010000118.1, read on the forward strand.
ACTGTTTAAGGATGAAAACAAGCTTTGCTAGATTGCTTCGTAAACTCGCAATGACAGTGGTCGACTGCCGCTCGCAATTAATCTTTTGGCAGCAATAATTTACGCCGGGTGCTGGCGGTCATATCGTCAATAAACAGCAATTGCCACGATTTCAGGCGATCGATGGGGCCCGGGGCGTAGACCAGTTTTATTACTTTGATCGGCACGGGCCGGTTCATGGTCAGGGGGGTCTGTACCACATGATCGGGAATGATCACCTGCATTTTGCGCCAGCCTCTGAATTTGAGACGGCCAAAGTGCAGCAGGTGTAAATCTCCCCGGGTGTCTTGCACTAGAATTGAAAGCACACCTGGTAATTCTGTGCCGTAGACCCAGAGTGAAATTTTTCGGCAATGGTTCCAGATTGCGGGGGCTTTGGGAAAAGTAATTGTAGCCCCCTGGTTGCCCCGGTCTTTCAGCAGCCAGCCCAGATATCGTTTTGAAGCTCTAATGGGGGCAGGGTAGGCGGCCAGCCAGTAGATGCGGCCGTGCTGGTCACCTCTGAAGTGCAGGTTCTTTTCAACCAGTTTCAACTGTTCAAAATCTTCAACGGTGATCTCTTCATAGACACCACCGACGATTTCTTTCTCTTCGATCTTTTTCATGGCATCTTGCCCCTGGGCCATTAGCCCGGGTGATACCAGTAAAATAAGAAAAATGGGGTAGGCTTTCACCCTATAGGATAAACTTCAACCCCGGTATTCTGCATGGTGAGAATACCACCAATGGCCTGAACGGTGGCTGCCAGGGTGGTGAAATAGGGCAGGGCGTAGCGCAGAGCCGAGAGCCTGATTTCAAAGGCATCTTTGCGTGTCTGAATGTCGGTGGGCACATTTACTATGATGTCTACCTTGCCTTCGGTGATATAATCAATAATATTGGGGCTCTTACCTTCATGCTT
>CAZHLC010000119.1:0-1657 GCA_964532545.1 uncultured Leptospiraceae bacterium
AAAGATGACGATTCGTTTCATAATAAATAGCGCGCTCCTAAATTTAGTTCAGCTTGCTTCAAGCTATCAACAGAATAAAAAACCTGCCAGTAAGATAATTGCACAGAAAGGGCCATATTGCGAGTGATCAAATAGCGTGACTCAATTTCAAGGCGCAGGGCAGGTGAAAAACCCGTAAAGGTTTCTGTGTCAAATGAACGCCGCAGGCTGGTGTAAGAGTATCCACCATAGAGGTTTACATGAACAAAAAGCGGCAGGTTGATTGGCAGCCGATAGCCCGCACCGAGGCCAAGCCAGGGTGTGAATATTTTTAGATTGGTTTCGGTGAGAAACGATGAGTCTTCACGCTGCAACAGGCTGCTGAAAGCAGCAAGAGCATCAAATTGCAGCCAGGGGGTAAGGTGCAGCAGATACGAAGCCGCCAGTTGGGTAGACCAGCCGAGACCGAGACTGCCATTTTCAGTATCAAGGGCCATGGCCATGCCAGAATACAAGCCGATGCTCATACCCAGGGGGTCGGCAAGACTGTTTTTGAAGTCAGCTGCATTAAAGCTGTTCACATCATTGAGAGTTTGCTGCTTTAGAATATAGCCGGTTCTATGATCAAGCAGGCTCAACTTAATACTCTTGTTTTTTTCGGGGGCAATGATTAAAGACTTGTGCAGTTTTAGCTCGTCAGTTATGGCAATAGCCGCTGCAGGGGCAAACTTTCGGGGGTTGACGCCACTTTGATCTATAGCTGTCTGAACATGCTTATTGTTAGCCCACTTATAGTCATTGATTTCAAACAACTCGGCTTTAAAAGCTTTCTCAATTTTTTCAGTACCGGGTGATTTGGCAATATCAATGATGGCAATACCCTTTGCATTGGGTGTGCGCTGAGTCATTAACGAACTGTTTGCCAACTGCCTGGCCATTAAACTGGCCAGTTTGTTAATTTCAGTAAAAATCTTGTTGTTTAATGGGCTGGTCTGCGAGCGAGTCTCAGTAACCTTGCGCTTTGCCATATCGAAACTTTTGAGCTGAATGCGGGCATTGCCCCCTAATGCAGAAAATGAACCGAAGACCACCAGATTGGCGCGGGCTGCCAGGCCCAACTGATAAACAATACGCTCATCGGCAAGGGCATCAGGGTCAATACCCTCGCTCTTTGCGAGGCGCGCCCCGAGATCACGATTTAACAGGCGAAACTTCTGAGTTTTAGCCAGGGCTTCATAAACAGCATTAGGTACGCTCTTACGCAGATAGCCAGACGCCCCCGGCCCCCCTTCAGCTGCAAGGTTGAGCACCAAAACCGAGGCTTTCGTCGCGGCTGACGAATGTATTACGGCCAGCAAAAAGCCTATGCAAATAAATAAACATCGCTGCATGTATGCAACCTTTCGATGTAAGTCTCTAAGACAATATAACAGGGTGACTATTGGTTTTTTGATAAAAAAATATCATAGGCCAGAATTCTATAACATGAATATCTTCTCAGAGTCATGTTCTGCCTCTGTTTCAACAGGTTCAGATTCAGAGGGTTTTACAGACCGCTCTTCTGTTGTGGCTGCTTCGCTGCCTTCGCTCTGCTGGGTTGAAACAGGCTCGGCCTCAGTTTCAATCTCAGGCTGAGTCTCATCCTGAGGCGTTTGCGGTTGTGCCTCTGGGGCTTCGG
>CAZHLC010000119.1:1667-2398 GCA_964532545.1 uncultured Leptospiraceae bacterium
CTTAATACTCTGATCAGCAGGCTGCTCGAAGTCAACTTGCTGGGCAGACAACCCGGTTGTGAATACGATTAAAAAAACGAGTCTTTTCATGGTTTTCTCGCAGTCTAAGAACTAAAACAGCTTAGAGCCGATTACTTTTCAAAAAAAAGTTGTTTTGAGTGGGCTATTAAGATAGCTATTACATTACGCAACCCTTACCCAGGTGAATATAAGGCGCCTCATATCGCAAGCCGCAAGCTACCCGGCTGCAAGCTGTCTTGCCGCACCTACTCAGTCTCACACTTATTCAAAGACCCTATGGGTTTACATCTTTTAACCCCGGCTAAATCAGCCTGTTTAACCAGAACAGTACCCTTTACGGTTTGAATCTCGATGTTCTCACCCTTGGCACTGAAGGTGCCTACATAGGCCTGGCCTGTTTTAGTAGTAATACGATTGAGACGACCAAACTTCTGCTCGAGCTCTAGCAGAGACATCTGTTTCTTTTCGGGTTTTTTCTCTTCTTTTTTCTTCTCAGCAATCTCTTCTTTAACCCGTGGCTCTGGTCGTTTACGGCGGGCCCGGCGCACTCGACGGCGTTTCTTTCTGCGTTTTTTAATTTTCTTTGGTTCTATTTTTGAAAGCTCGCCCGGGCTCAGTTCGAGTTCTTCTTCAAACACTTTACGCTGCTCTTTCGACAGCGGCTCTTTGATCAGCTGGTTTTCTTTGCTGAGGTAATTTATCGTTCCTGG
>CAZHLC010000119.1:2408-8996 GCA_964532545.1 uncultured Leptospiraceae bacterium
TTTCGTCACCCTTTTGCAGAGTCGCCCTGCCCTTTTTGAGGTAGATGCTGTTCTTTTCTTTGAGGTCGATGAAGAGTTCGGTTCCCCGTATCAGCACAAACTGGTCGTTGGGCAAATGCAGATAGCGCACTTTACCTTTATAGCTATCATCGTATTTGAAGTAATATTTGCCAGCCAGCAGCTGGTAACCGCTGAGCTTTTCAGTTTGTTTGGGTTTAATGATGGCCCCGCCACTGAAGATGGCCTCGGTTTTTTCAGACAGGCTGGCACGCACCCTGCTGGTAAAGGTAATGGTATCGGCATTTTTTAACCAGCGGTTGGTAGTGAGTTTAAACTGGCCCCACATTAAACCACGACGCACCAGCTGGTTCTCTTTCGAGCTGGTTATAAAGCTATCAGTGGGGGCCAGCAGATAATATGAATAGTTGAGCCCAATGGCAAACAACGCCAGGGCCGCAGTGAGGGCCAGCGAAGCGCCCCCCAGATACCAGCGCACCTTTTTCTCTTCTTTTTCAAGACGCCCGGCCAGCTTTACATCGCCGGCCGTGACTGCATCGGCCTGGCGGTACAGTTCAAACCCGCGGGTGAGTGCTTCAAGCTCTTGCTGGGCCCTGGGTGACTGGGCCAGCAGTCGCTCGAATTCACTCTGCTCTTCGGGGGTAAACAGGCCCTGCACGTGTAAAAGATATGTGCGCATGCCCAGCTTCATGCTTTTTTGAACTCTCCTAATTCGAGGGCCAGCATTTCGCTGGCCTTGCGCAGGCGCCGCGAAATCGCCATTTCAGAAAGCCCCAGAATCTGGGCGATCTGGTTCTGCTTAAACTCGTTTATGTTCTTAAATAAAAATACGGTGCGCAGATCGGGCGGCAGGGCCCGTACAGCGGTGTCTATTTTCTCGGCAATGGCCTTGCGCTCGGCCTGCTCTTCGGGTGAATCTCGCTGGTCTTCAATTTCATAGGGCTCGCCATAGATAAGCCTGCGCTGGTAGCGAAAGGTGCGGCTGCGCTCTTTTTTACAGACGTTGGCTGCCACCGCAAAAAACCAGGCCTTGATGTTGATACGCTCAACGGTCTTCTGCTGTGCCAATTGCCAGATTTTCAAGCAGATCTCTTGAAAAACATCGTCGGCCACATCTTGGTCACCGAAGAATTTGAAAATATAGCGATATAGCTCATGTTTGTATTGTTCAATGAGATATACGCACTGCTGCTCAGTGAGCGGCCCCGAGTCATCGCCAAGATCAACAACCCCAACGGCAAAATAGCTGGTTTCGCCCAGGCGTGGGTAAGATATAAAGAAGCGCCCGAGGTAAAAACCGCGCAATCTCATCTATGTAACCTGCGAGCCGGCATTATTTTCAGTTTTTGCACCTTCACCCACTATCGATTTCGACCCTTTTTTGACCGTTTTTTCGCCTTTTTTGCAAAAAATCATCCTGCAGGCGTTAGAAATCGGGCCGGGGGGGCATTGTTTAAAAAGCAAAAAAAGGGGCATAACTATGCAAATATTATTAAAAACCAATGAGATCGATCACCTGTATACCGATTACCAGGCAGAATTGCGGGCCTATATCAGCCGTTTTCTGCGTGAAGAAGCTGATATTGAAGATGCACTGCAAGAAACCTTTTTTCGGGTATGTCAATCGGCCGAGAACCAGCAGGTGACCAATACCAATATGCGGGCCTGGCTCTACCGGGTAGCCCGCAATCTCTGTCTTTCAACTCTGTCGAAACGTTCAACCGAGAGCCGTAATCTGCCATTGTTGAATCAATCATATGAACATTTTGAAAAGCAGAGCGATGATCGTTTTGTTTTAGAAGAGGTGCTGCTGTTTGTTGAGCAGGCCTTTAACAATTCTGAACAAATTATTTTTAAGCAGCGCTATCTGCAGAGCCGCACCCTTGATGAGATCGCTGCAGACACGTCTTCATCGACGGCAAGCGTGTTTCGTATTAATAAGAAGATTCAGAACCGTTTAAAAGAAGAGTTTGTAATCTAAAGATCAGCCGGGGCAGCGAAGAACGCCGAGCCAGCCTCGGGGTCGAGCGCCAGCGAGAACCAAACAGAGGCTGGCGGTGCGCAGCACGGCGGTCGCAGCAGGGGGCCTGGGGCCCCTCTAAAACTTACTTTGTGAGACGGGCCTTCACCCCCTCATCGGTGGCCAAATCGGCGGGCAGCTTATTACCATAGTTGCGTTTAGTCTTGTTGGCGTTTTTCTTCAGCAACAGGTTAACGGTGGCCAGATCATTAGCCCGGGCGGCGTCGTGCAACGGGGTATTGCCATCGCCATCAGTCACATCGGGGTTCTGCCCCTTGCCCAATAGCTCGTTAATGAGTTTGGCATCTTGCGCTTTGACCGCCAGGTGCAGCAGATGTTGGCCGCCTACGGTACGCACGCTTAGATCGGCGTTCTGCTGGCGCAACATACGAAAGATTTCAGTTTTTTTATTGCTATAAGAATACAGCAGGGGGTAGCGCCGGTAACCATCAAGCATGTTGATTTTGGCACCTTTGCGCAGCAGGTGGCGCACGATGGCACGATCGCCGCCCTTGATGGCCGCAGTCAGCGGAGTATAATTTCTTTTCACCACCACGTTCAGATCGCCGCGGGCCAGCCTGATTACTTTTTTCAGGTTCTTACTCTGGGCGGCTGCAACCAGCTGGGCCATGGCCTCAAGATGTTTGGCTTCATTGATTCGTTTTTTACCCTTGCCGATCTGTTCTTTGATGGTGGTCACAAGTTTCTGTTTTTCTTTGTTGGTAAAGACCAGCGAGATCAGCACCCCGGCTTTGCGCTGGCGGGTGCGAATACGGCCAAAGATCTTTTGAATATCTTCCATCTGTTTCTGGGTAGTGGCAAACTTATCACGATCACCGGGCTTCATACGCTGCATGGCAAAGGCCTGACCCACAGTTATACCAATTGAGGTGGCCACAATGACCGTATGAGTCACCATCATCAGGCGCTCGCCGTTGATTTGATCCTGTGCCAGCAGGCCGGCGTTAAACCTGAGAGGCTGCAGCGATATACCCATATCAAATGATTTTAATTTAACCATGGCCTGCAGAAACACATTGGCACTGAGCCCCTTGCCCATACGCTCGCCCTTGGCCATCATGTTCTGCATTTTTTCTTTGAGAAATTTTGAGACATCGATGTTCAGGTAGAGAGCCTGGCCCCGGGCACTTTGGGGAAGTTTAATCACCGTATCACCCGCGGGTAGTGAAGCATTGAGGGTTTTCTCTTCGGCAATCAGCAGTCGCTTGCCCACCAGCACCATGTAATGATTCTTATCAGAGGGGGCCTTGTAGACTGGCACCCCTTTAATTTTATGATTTGAATGCTTTTTAAAAAAGGCCGGCAGCTTAGCAGGCAGACGGTCAAAGTTGACCACCGCCCGAATGCTTTCTTCTTTTTCAAGTTGGCCGAAGATGGTTACGTCTTTGATGTCGGTAAAACGCAGCCCGGTTTCTTTGAGATATTTCTGAGCCCGCTCATATTGGTATGGTTTGAGAAGGTAGAGCCAGTCATTGGGGTCAATACCAGAGCTTTTCAGAAAAGAAAGCACCTGGTTGTGGTTGTAGTAAACCAGCAGGTCGCCCTTGAACTTGCTTTTTTTAGCAAGGGCGGGGGAAGTTAGAATAATCAGAGCCAGGGCAATTCGTTTAAGCATGCCCCGGCTTAGCTGTAATGGGTGATTTGTCTAACGAATTTCAGTTATCGCCAGGTTTGATGATTTTTTCTAATAGCTTTTCAAAACGCACGTTGCTAGCTTGATTATCGCGATGAATCTGCTTTAAGAGTTGCTTGTTTTCATTGTGGTGACGTTCGCCCTGCTGTAACAGCTTCACCTGCAGCTCGTGATTGGTTTGATAGATTTCTTTCAACATAGTGCGATTGGCTTCAGCCTCTCGCCTCATATTGCTCTCGATTGAGAGTCGGGTTAACTTATGCTCTTCTCTAATAAACTCAGCAAAATCTTCATGTGTCATTTAGATACTCCTGTAAAGAAATTGCCTCCACCATCCACTTGCAATTTAACATGGGATATTTAAGATGTCAACAACAAAGTACTTTCTTTTTGAATAGTTGATTTGACAGGTGGGCAAAATTCAACAAAGCAACGGTGAGCGATTCTTCTTTACTTAGAGAAACGCGGCTCTAGCTTGAAACATGGCAACCCGTAACCAGCAATATGAGGCAGTGATTATCGGCACAGGCTTTGCCGGCCTCTGTGCCGCCATTCAGCTGCGCAAACATAACATCGAAAACTTTGTGCTGCTTGAAAAAGATAATGAGATCGGCGGCACCTGGCGTGATAACACCTACCCGGGTTGTGCCTGCGATGTGCGGGCCATGCTCTATTCGTTTTCTTTTGAGCTGAATACGAAATGGAGCCGTGAGTACCCCCAGCAAGAAGAGATCTTGGCCTACCTTAAACACTGTGCCCACAAGTATGGTATTTATGGCAAAACCCGTTTTAACCAAGAGGTCAGCCGCGCAGACTATGATGAAGAAAGCGGGTTATGGCAGGTGCAGACCAGAGAAGGCGAAGAGTTTACCGCCCGCTTTCTGTTAACCGGCACAGGCCAGCTGAACCGGCCCAATATTCCTGATATACCAGGCAAAGACACCTTCGAAGGTGAAAGCTTTCACTCTGCCCGGTGGAACCATTCTTTTAACTACCATGGCCGTCGTGTGGCCATGATCGGCAACGGTGCCAGTGCCCTGCAGATTGCACCCGAGCTGGCAACCCATGTGCAGCGGCTTGATATCTACCAGCGCGACGCCAACTGGATCATTCCACGCGGCGACCGGGCCTATAGCTGGCTTGAAAAATGGGCATTCTCAAATATTCCAATGGCGGCCGAAGCCTACCGCACCCGTATTTATCTGCAGAACGAAATGCACTGGCCCATTCTGCTGGCCTCACCCGATGGCATATTACGCAAAGTCTTCGAAGAGCTGGTCATGGGTATCATGCGCAGCAAGGTAAGCGATGAAGAAAAGCGCCGTAAACTCACCCCCAGCTACCCGGCTGGCTGCAAGAGGGTGCTGATCTCTGACGATTATTATCCCACAGTGGCCCGCAGCAATGTCGAGCTGGTCGACTCACCCATATATGAAATCACCCCCCGGGGCATTTTAACCACCGATGGCAAAGAGCGAGAGGTTGATGCCATTGTGTTCGCCACGGGCTTTAAATCGACCGAACTGCTCTCACCCATTGAAATTTATGGCCGCGGTGGTCTGTCTATCAACGAAGCCTGGCAAGATGGGCCTGAAGCCTACCTGGGTGTAAGTGTGTATAAATTTCCCAATATGTTCATGATGTATGGGCCCAATACCAACCTGGGGCACAACTCAATTGTGTTTATGATTGAAAATCAGGTGAACCACATTGTTAAATGTATTCAGCGGGTGCGCGAGGAGAAACTGAAGTCGATTGAAGTCAGTGGCATTGCCATGCGCAGCTATAATCGCGAAGCACAGCAGGCCCTGGCTGGCACTGTCTGGGCCGGTGATTGCCAGAGCTGGTATAAAAACAAATCGGGTAAGATTACCAACAACTGGTTTGATACCACCCTGATGTACTGGTGGCGCATGCAAGAAGTCAACTTCTCTGACTACATAGAAACCCCGCTGCTGCAGCCCCTGCCCCGCAAAGTCGCCGCCGGCGCCTGATTGACCGTGGGCATCTACATTGCAGCAGCGATCACATTCGTTTCTGCTGCACTCATCTGGGGCCCGGTTATTCTCGCCAAACAGTCAAAAGGCGAAAAAAAGTTTCTGCTGATTTTAATTGCCCTGACTCTGCCCATGAGTCTGTTGCTCTATGACTTTGTGAGAATGCCCCTGCAGAAATTGACTGCTGAACTCTTTCGCAATTCACGCCTGCCTGTTATTCTGGCTACCCTCTGGGCGCCCCTGACCGAAGAGCCGGGCAAACTATGGCCCCTGCTGCTGCCCTTTGTGCGCCAACGCCTGCATAGTGACAACCTGGTACGCTCAGCCCTGGCTCTTGGGCTGGGCTTTGGCATGGGTGAGGTTGTCATGCTGGCTATCAAGATTAGCGCCAGCAAACAGCCAGCTCTTGCCTGGTATATGTACGGCGGCTTTCTGGGTGAGCGTATCGTTGTCTGTTTTATTCACGGGGGCCTAACAGCGATAGCCCTCAAGCAGTGGGGCCAGCGCACCTTTATCTGGGGGATATTAGGTGCCATGGTTTTACATTTTCTTTTGAATATACCCATCTTTATCTTTGGTATGAATCAGAATTTTGGTTTAGAGAAGGCCGTAGTGCAGGTGATTTTGTCATTTTATATTGTTTTCTTTTTTTTGGCGATGCTGGGTATCACGGCCTATCTGCAGTTTGGCACCGCCAATGCCGGCCAGCTGCTGTTTGATTATGCCACCTGCCCCAAATGTGGTAAACAGTTTCACCGCTCAATCTGGGCCCTGAATCTGGGCTGGCACCGCTATGAACGCTGCCCCCACTGCAAAAAGTGGTCTCTGATCAGGCTAAAACAAAGTTAATAGAAGGCTTGACAGGCAACCGCAGCGCCCTTCGCTTTGATGCAGTGCAA
>CAZHLC010000120.1:0-8994 GCA_964532545.1 uncultured Leptospiraceae bacterium
ACCACGGCCTGAGGCATATACGGCCTGATTAAATCACTTATTTCGAGAGCATTAGTAAAACTGCCCTCTTGCAGCTTAAGGGGCTCGAAATCGGGGTTTAGCAACTGCCAGACGGTGTTTATCAGCGACTTATCTGTTAAATAACCACTGACGTTAAAGAAGGCATTTTTCTGACCATCAATGTTTTCAATTTTAATACGGTAGTTAATAAATCGCTCAGTCACCCTCACGCTCTTGGGCCCGCGAAAAACATCATTAAGAAATTGCTCAGGCAGTTTTTCTAATAGCGTTTGCAAAGATATACCCAGCTTTTCTTCAAGGGCAGCCTGGTATTTATGCACTCTTTCAAAAATATCAAATTGAATAAAATAGAAATCGAGTTCATTATGGGCCAAAGCTGCATCATCACCATCGGTTACTGCTTCAGCCTCTATTTCAAGATCAAGCAGAGCCACCCAGGGCAGCCTGATCTGGGCGATGGTATAACCATCTTCAGTGTCAATGCTCAGATTACTGGGCTTCACGCCCAGACCACGCAGGGTCATGATCAAAAGGGGCAGGCCAATGCCGGCACCCTCTTTTTCAGAATCTTCTTCAAGGTCATCATCAAACAGATAACTCATGTCAGTGAGCTTGGCCGCATTGGCCAGCGAGCTGCGTATGCGGCGCAGCTCTACATCTGAAGGTGTACCTGGGTTACGAATAAAAATCAGAAAATAATCTTCGAGAGCTTCGTACTTGATTTCGACCGCCATGTTATTTTCACGGGCGACCCGTTCAAAGTTGTCTGTCTGGTGGCTTTCAAGCTCAGTGCGAAACAGACGCAGCCAGTCTTCATAAGAAATCTCATCAAAGCCCAGCTCTTTGACAAAAAACTCATAATAGATCTGCTTGTAGATAGCCTTGAGGGCGTTGGCCGCAAACTCTTGTGTAAGGGCAAACATGGGGCCCCGCAGGCGGGGTTTCTCAAGATATTCGCAGACCCTGGCAATGTGGCCCTTGATTTCATCAGCCGGCCCCCCCTCGAGGGCATAGGCAACCAGCGAAAACTCGAGATTTTTTTTCAGTTCTTCGAGATTTATTTTCACAAATTAGATCATACTGAAAAAAGATTTATAGAGATCATCTTTTTTAATTTCCTGGTCATAGTTCATGGCAAAATAATTTCTTACGGCGTCATCGACTTTGAGGTAAGATTCACAGGCGGCCCCGATTGAATCGTACTTTTCATTATGGTGACCATAGCCCAGCTTATTAGCCAGAAAGTTGGCATAGGCCACCAGATAGGTCAGGTTCTTCTGGTCATCATCAAGGTCGGTGGCGCCATCGAGGTTTTCATGATAAGCAATGGGCCCGTGAAAAATTGCCGGCAGGTTCCATTCGTTGGCCGCCTGCAGGCCCACCTGCATGTGATCATAGCCAAACACCTGTTGCTCGGCGTCAGCAAACAGCTGCCCTTCTTCACCAGTGGCCAGATCTAAAACCTCGATAAACTTTTTGCGGTCAACCGCATTCAAAATGGCCTTGCCAATATCATGCAAAAGGCCGCCCACAAAGACTTCTTCAGCATTTTCTTTCTGCCCCAGCTTCTGGGCGAGGGCCCGGGCGATAATACCAGTGACTACTGAATGCTCCCAGACAAAGCGTTTGAAACGGGTATAGTTTCCCCCCGCAAAAATCGACTTCGTAGTGAGCACCATGCAGAGTGAGTGCACCAGCTTAAAACCCAGAATGCCAATGGCATGTTTGAGGGTCTGAATCTTATTACCGCGGTTATAAAATGGCGAATTAGCTACCTTCAGAATCCACGCGGCCATATTCTGGTCGGTTTTGAGCAGCTTCTCAAGATCATGAAAACTCATTTCTGTGTCTTCATTGTTGAGCTTGAGAACAGCCGCCAGCACTTGAGGCTGGGCGCTGACCTTGAGAGCTTTAAAATCGATATTCATTTTGTTCGGTAATCGGCCCTGTTTTCGTTCAGATACGCAGATCTACTTAAAAAGAAGCTAAGATTCTTTCACCGTCAATCTTTTTTTCAGGGGATATTAACATCCCCCCCACTCAATGCGCCCTAATTTTAGACGTTTTTTTCTTTACGAGCCCTCTCAAAAAAGCATATAGACTGAACGGTCTGTCTGTGTTGGGAGGAAGACAATGATTCAGAACAATTATTTTACTGATAATGAAGACCTACAATTTCATTTTGATCTATTAGCAGAGAAAAAGGAGATTATAGACGAATATGAGCACGGCTTTGCCGATGCCGCCAAATACAAAGAAACAGGTGATGAGAAACTGGCCTATGCCCCTTCAACTCATGAAGAAGCATTAGATTATTACCGCACCATTCTTGAAAATGTGGGCGATTTGTCTGGTAATCAGTTTTCGCAAGCCGCCCGCGAGCTTGATGAAATCGGTTTGAAATACAAAGATGGTAAGGTTGAATTTCCTAAACTGATGGTTGAAAACTATAACAAATTTACCGAGGCTGGCCTGTTACCCTACGCTCTTAAGCGTGAGAACAATGGCCTTGGCCTGCCGGTTTCAATTATTACCATTCTGGTCGAAGTACTGGCCCGGGCCGACATCGGCTTTGGCATGACCTTCGGCGTAAACAACCTGTCTGAAGTTATTGAAAAATATGGCAGCGAAGAGCAGAAAGCCAAATGGTTACCTAAAATGGCCAGCGGTGAATACACCGGTGCCATGGCCCTGTCTGAGCCCAACTTTGGCTCTGACCTCAGCAGCGTAATGACCAAGGCAGTGAAACAAGATGACGGTACGTACCGCCTCACTGGTACCAAACGCTATATCACCCACGGCTGTGGTATGGCTGAGGCCCCCTCAGCTATTCTGACCCTGGCCCGCACCGGCTCACCTGAGAGTGGTGCCCGCGGTCTGTCATTCTTTATCGTTGATTCAAAAGACATCGAAGTCATCGGTATCGAACACAAACTGGGTTTAAAATGTTCACCCACCTGTGAGATTGCTTATGAGAACAGCCCCGCTGAGTTGATTGGCGAAGAAGGGCGCGGCCTCACCAAGTTTGCCATGGGCATGATGAATGGCGCCCGCCTGGGTGTTGGCAACCTGTCGGTTGGCAATGCTACGGCCGCCTACTACGAAGCAGTGAAGTACGCTGAAGAGCGCGAGCAGTTCGGCAAGAAAATCAAAGATATTCCTGCGGTTAAAAAAATTCTAGATAAGATGGAGCGTGAAGTCGCCGCCATGCGCTGTTTAAATATGGAGGCCGCCTACTCTATCGATATGTATCACTGGCGCTCAGAGCACCTGCTTGAGTCAGGCAAAAGCGAGCGCGAAGTGCGCAAAGATGCCCACGTACAATTCTGGGATCGTATCGCCACCCTGTTCACCCCACTCTGTAAATACTACAGCTCAGAGGTTGCAAACCAACTGGCCTATGACTGCATTCAGATTCACGGCGGGGCCGGTTTTACTGAAGACTACGATGCAGCCCGTATCTACCGCGATTCACGAATTCTCTCGATTTATGAAGGTACTACCCAGCTGCAGATGCTGGCCGCCATTGGTGGCGTAACCGCCGGCATGAGTGCTACTGGCTACCTGCGCAAGTACCTCGAAGAGCTTACCGCTCAATTCGAAGTCAGCGAAGATTCACAGAAGCTACGCGAGATTTTTGAAAAGGCCATCGACACCTATAAGTCAATCGAGAAGAGCGAAGATAAGTCGTTGGTGGCATTTGAGATGGTTGATCTGGCTACCCGCTACATCAACGGTCTGCTGCTTGAGCATACGGCCAGCCGCCTTGAAGGCGAGAAAAAGGCTAAACGTTTGCAGCTCTGCGAAGAGTACAACATCGACAGCCTGGGCATTGCAGCCAGCCACGTTAATCGCCTTGAGCGAACTGCTGCAAAATCAGGCAGTGAAAAGCTTGAATTAGTCGCCGGCTGATAATAGCTTAAAATTCACCCAAAAAGCCAGGCATACGCCTGGCTTTTTTTATTTTTCATAATTATAGCCGCGTATATACAAAGTAATTATATTGTATAGCAGTGTTGCGCTTTGAGTGGCATACAGATAAAGCTCAAAGCAACAAACGAAAACACGGCATTGATTTTGAAGAAGCCAAAAGTGTTTTCTTTGATGAAAATGCCCGGCTAATTGCTGACGATGCACATTCGACTAATGAAGAAAGGTTCATTCTTTTAGGCTTGAGCCAGAAGTTGCGTTTGCTTATCGTTGTACACGCCTACCGAGAATCTGAAGAAATAATTAGAATTATTTCGGCCCGAAAAGCGACCAAGAACGAGCAGAAAGACTATGAAGAGTACCTCAAATGAAAAAAGAATACAGCTTTAAAAATTCAAAGAAGAACCCATATGCTAAGAAGCTGAAAAAGCAAATAAGCATACGCCTCGATGTCAGCACTATCGAGTATTTCAAACAGATGGCCGAAGAAACCGGTGTGCCCTATCAAAAGATCATAAATCTTTATTTAAAAGATTGCGCAGAATCAAAAAAGAAAATGAAAATTAAATGGGCTTCTTAGTTATTTATCTTCTTCGACTTCAACCCTGGGCAGCTTCAAAGAAGTAATCTTGGCACTGAGGCGCACCTCAAGATAACCCTGCTGTTGGCGAATGACTTCGTCAATACGGCTGGCCGTAGTATGTTTGGCCACGGCAATGCGCAGCTTTTCAACGTCAAGATAGAGAGCCCGCCGTTCTTTTTTCATACGGCTGATTTCATAACGCAGATTTGACATCTGCACATTGCGCCACAGATAGGTAAACAGCATCAGAGAGGTGGTCGCCACCAGGGCAAAGGCCGCCCCCATTCTTTTGAGGTCGGCCCTGCGTTCTGGTGGCAAATCAAACATTAACTTACAACAAGTTTAGACAAACCCTGATCGCGCAGATACTGGGGGTAGAGCTCGAAGGCTGGTTTCAGAGCGGGCAGAAGATCCATCGCCCGGGCCAGATTACCTTTTGGTATGACTTCGCGGGTTGCCAGGGCCTTGACCGGGTTCACCTGACCATGCCAGAAGTAGTGGGCGGTATCGGCCTTTAGAGTCATTTCAACATCAACCTTCAGATTGCGGGCCTCATCGCCGGTTTTCACCTGCATGCTCGGGCCGGTATTATCCATGGCGATGCTGGCATCGGGGTGGGTATAATTAAAGCGGGCAATCAGGTTTGAATCAACCAGGGGTTTCACCAAATTACTGTTCTCACTCATTTTTCTGAAAAAGCCACCCAGTACCTCATAGAGGTTGCTCTCATCGGCAAACACATTACGCAGTTTAGGCCGGGTGCTGCGGGCCTTGCTGGCCTTCATCTCAAGCACTGAAACCTCAAGAGGTGGCTCTTGCTGCTCATAGGCCTGACGCACAATGTCGCGTACATCTTCGGCCTTCACCTGACGGGGATTATATAACATTGAACCATCTTGCATGGCTCGCTCAACCACCAGATCGAGTTTGGCCAGATTGTCTTTAATGCCGGCATCTCGCAGATTAGTGGCATGACCACTCAGGGCCGAGAGCTGGCGATTCAAAATGCGCAGCTTATCTTCAAGGCGACGGGCCTTCTGGTCAATCAGCCACTCATCGAGAAAACTCAGTTGATCAACGGCATCGCTGAGAAAACCCAGATCAAAACGTGATACTTGCTTTGACAGCTCAGCAATGGGGTAGAGATTCACATCGCCCAGGGCCTCAGAAATGCGGGCATACTTGGCGCCCACATCATGAATGTTAAAACCAATACTGAAGGGCAGTATAATGGCATTGGCCAGACCGTGGGGAATATGATAGACCCCGCCCAGACCGTGGCTGATGCCGTGAACCATACCTACCCCTGAGTGGTGAATTGAAATGGCAGCCATGGTGGCGGCCACCAGCATGGCGCCGCGGGGGCCGATATCTGTGGGGTTGGCACAGGCCTGACGAATATTTGAGCCAATCAGCTCAATGGCATGCAGGGCAATGGCCTCTGCCACCGGGTTCGAGTCTATTGAAACGTAGGCCTCGATGGCATGAGTCAAAGCATCCATACCGGTAGCTGCGGTAATGCGGCCAGGCATGGTTACTGTCATCTTGGGGTCGAGTACCGCCAGCTCAGGCAGAAAATATTCTTCTGCAAAGGGCAGCTTGATATTGTTTTTCACATCAGAAATTACCGCATACTGGGTAACTTCAGAGCCGGTGCCAGCCGTGGTGGGAATAAAAATCATGGGGTGAATAGGCTCAGTCAAAAGGCCGGCCCCCATATGATCTTCTAATTTGCCCCCCTTGTACATCAGCAGGTTTACTACCTTGGCAGTATCCATCACTGAGCCGCCGCCAATGCCGATGATCAAATCGCATTTCTTCTCTTTGCCTAAAGCGGCGGCCTCGGTTACGGTTTTGACCTCTGAGTTCTGGGGCACATCGTTGTAGATGGCACCAATCTCAATCTCAGAATCGGCCAGCCCTTTTTTCAGCGACTCAACCATGCCGTTCTGCTCGATAATTTTATCGGTAATAATGAAGGCAGTTCTTTTGCCAAAGCGCTCTACTCTTTCATACAGGCGCTCGACCAGCCCTTCGCCATAGGCGACCTTACTGGGCATGTGATATTGAAAATCTTCGGGTATCATAGGCAAAGGTGAAAAAAAGCCGACAGAGCGTCAAAAAGTATAATAGACTTGCCCCGCAGCGTTGCGACAAAAAAATCAGCTATGCAGGCCATTGAAAAGCTCACCCCCCGCCAAGTGCTCTACCTTGCCATTGCCATTTTATCAGCCACCACCCTGATTGCCTTCTGGCCCACTCTGTCGGCCGGCTTCACCAGCTGGGATGATGACTGGTATGTGACCGATAACTGGGTGATCACCAGCCTGTCATGGGCCAATATCAAACATATGTTCAGCAGCTACCATATTTCGGGGCACTACCACCCCCTGGTGCTGCTCAGCTTTGCTTTTGAATATGCCTTGGTGGGCCTGAACCCCTGGTTATATCATTTAAATAATGTAATTCTGCACGCCGCCAATGCCATTCTGCTCTGGCTGGTATTTATGAAACTCAATGAGCTTTTATTTGGCAAAGAGCATGGCCGCTTTCGATA
This sequence comes from uncultured Leptospiraceae bacterium, assembly GCA_964532545.1. Classification (GTDB taxonomy): domain Bacteria; phylum Spirochaetota; class Leptospiria; order Turneriellales; family CAZHLC01; genus CAZHLC01. Next base: position 7,092 of record CAZHLC010000120.1, read on the forward strand.
CCTGCTTATACCTGCGATTGTGGCCCTGCTGTTCGCCCTGCACCCCAGCCGGGTTGAATCAGTAGCCTGGGTGAGCGAGCGCAAAGATGTGCTCTACACTCTGTTTTTTTTCTGGTCTACTCTCTACTATATCAAGTATCTGCAGAGTGAGCAGAGGCTGCACTACTGGCTGGCCCTTGGCCTGTTTGCTGTATCGCTGTTGGCCAAGAGCATGGCCATGACCCTGCCGGCACTTTTGTTCTTACTTGATTATTTAGTTGAACGCAAATTCAGCAAAAAGACAATCATCGAGAAAGTACCCTTCGCGACGCTCGCCCTGGCGGCCCTGATCATCGGGCTCTCTTCAAACATTTTCGAAATTGTGGGCCGGCCCCCGGCATTCAAGCTAGCCCTCGCTGGTTCTTACCGGTTGATCTTTTACTATATCTATACTATTTTTGTACCCATTCACCCCTACCTGGGGGCCCCTCTTGATTTTAACCAGGCTTTTCCGACTTTATACTATGTGGCACCGGTTCTAAACCTCGCCATCATAGGGCTGGCCGTCTGGGCCGGCCTGAAAAACAAACGTAAGATTACTTTTGGGATATTATTCTTCTATATAACCATTGCGCCTATTTTACCCAGTTACTACCCGGGGGTGGCGGCCATCAGATACAGCTATGTGCCAGCCATTGGCATCTTTTTTCTGCTGGCCCTTTTTCTCAGTAATCTCTATGAACAAAACTTTAACAGAAGCGGCAAGCGGCAGACCTTTCTGGTCATTTGTGGGGCTGTTCTTCTCGCCCTGAGCGTGCAAACTTTCTTCTGGTCTCAGGCATGGCAGAACGATCTCACTCTTTTTAACGATGTGGTACAAAAAAGCCCCCTTGATGGGCGGGGCTTTGGCAACCGGGCCGTGGCTCTGGCCCAGGCGGGCCGCTACGATGAAGCCATTAGAGACTGCAACCAGGCCCTTAAACTCTTGCCGGGCCGCATTGAGTTTCTGGTGAACCGTGGTTCGTATTATCAGAAGAAAGGTATGTACCATAACGCCCTGGCCGACTTCAGCACCAGCCTGGCCCGCAACGGTAACTATGTGCCGGCCTATCTTAACCGGGCCAACCTCTATGGTGAATTGAAAAACTACAGCGCGGCCATTGCTGACTATGGCAGGGTCATTCAGCTGCAACCCAACAACCACCGGGCCCATGGCAATCTTGGCCGCCTCTATGTGCTGCTGGCCGACTATCCCAAAGCTTTGGCCCACCTGAACCGCGCCATTGCACTGCGCCCCCAGGTGGCCGACTATCACAACAACCGGGCTGCTATATTTTTCTATAGCAAAGATTATGCCCGGGCCAGAGCAGCTTATCAACAGGCCATTCGAATCTATGCCGGCAACTCCCTCGCCCATTTTAACCTGGGCGTATTAGCCCAGCTCGAGAACAAAAACGATGAAGCACTGCAGCATTTCAGCCGGGCCCTGGCAGCGAACCCACGCTATGCCGAGGCTTACTTCAGACGTGGCGAACTTTATCTGCTGGCAGGTGATAAAGCCCGGGCCATTGCCGATTTATCATTGGCCGTGAAATATGCACCAGGTAATGTGAACTATGCAAGCCGATTGACTGAGGCAAAAAACCGTTAAAAAATGTGTTGCATGGCCGGCCTCAGCCGTCTAAGCTGCCATATGAAGAGAGTGATTTTAAGTGTATTGCTGCTCGGTTTATCTCAGGCCTTAGTTGCCCAACCCCTGGTTGGTGGTGATGACAGTGCAGCCGTGACGCAGCCTGCTAAACAACCAGCAACAACATCAGCCACTAGCGGCGGCGCAGCCTCATATTTTGCCCTGGCTGTTTACGGGGCCCTGGGCAACCGCCTGACCTCAGAAAAAGCAGAAGTGTGGCAAAACTCATTTATC
>CAZHLC010000121.1:0-8970 GCA_964532545.1 uncultured Leptospiraceae bacterium
AGAGCTTCGGGTTCGCTGGCGGCAATGGTTTTCAGAGTGAGCCAGAGCTCATTATCTTCGGGGTTCATCTCATAGTTTGCCGGCACCAGCGGCCGACGGTTTTTCAGTTCATTACTGAGAAACTTCTGCTTTTCTTGTTCTGACCAATTGTTATACGAGCCCAGCTCGAGATACTCAGTGAGGTTATTTAAAAAGGTCGAGTGCTTCTCTGAATCTTGTCTGATATCAAGGCGGTAGAGATGCAGCTTAAAACAGGCTATTCGCCTGATAATATCAAGCAGACTGCCATCAGCAATCAGGCCATCGCCCATTTCATGCAGAGACTCATAGCAGAGCATCATGGTCTCAAGCAACTCGTTTGAAGAAAAATAAATATTATTTGCGTCGGCCGGTTTATCTGCCAGCAGAGAGCGGGTATGCTCTATGGTAGCGGTGAGACGCTGCTGCACCGTCTCAAGCAAATGCCGGTAGGGCTCGCGGGCCACGCCCACGATCTCACGCAGCCGCTGGCTGCACTTCTGCATTGATAATTCTTGATAGAGATCGGTGATGTCTTTATAGTATAGTTCGCAGGCCAGTAGTTTTGAGCGCAGAATAACTTTTCGAGTGGTAGTATGTACCACGAAGGGGTTGCCATCGCGGTCGCCACCCATCCATGAGCCGAAGGTAATGGGGGTGGCATCAAGAGGTAGTGGTTTATCGGTGAACTTTTTCAGAGCATGGTCTAGTGAGCGCAGATAATAGGGTATGGCATTCCACAAAGTCTGCTCGAATACAGCAAAACCACGCTTGGCTTCATCAAAAGGGGTGGGTTTTTCTTCACGCAGTTCATTAGTCGTCCATATTCCGATGATCTGTCGTTTTAAATGATCGAGTGTTTCTTCATGCTCACGCCGGGTGAGCTCGGCGCTGTCGAGGCGCTGCAGGCAGGCAGAAATCTCTTCATACTTAAACAGCAGGGTTCGCCGGGTAACTTCGGTGGGGTGAGCGGTTAACACCAGCTCGACGTTCTGGCTGATTACTTTTTCATAGAGCTCTTCTTTGCTGAAGCCATTTTCTAAAATCTGCGGAAACACTTCGTGATGCGAGGCCCGCTGGGGCCGGCCGTCTTTGCGCATATAAAACTTGCGGCGCCTGATACGGTGGTTTCTTTCAGCCAGGTTGGCAAGGGTCAGGTAGTAAGTGAAGGCCCTGGTTACCGATATGGTTTCTTCGGCCGAGAGCTTTTGCAGTGTTTTCACCAGCTCATCAAAGTTTTTTGACTCGGCATAGGGCGCCCGGTCGGTCATCGCCTGTAATTTGACTATGGTCTCGTAGGTGTGATGGTCACAGTGAGTTTTGAGTACATCAAAAAGCAGATTTTTTAACAACTCAAGGTTATTTTCAAGGGGCTGGTATGGGTCGGGCTGCGCCACTATGCAGAAACAAGTGTGAAAAAATATTTTTGTCAATTAATTTTTAACGGCTTTGCCGGTACTTTTATGCCAGCCCCAGCCCATCTTTTGGTCGCCCCCCTGTCTTATGGGCAGAAACTGACTCACAAATCACCCCCTGGGTGATTAATTGATTGACGTGAATAAAATGAAACTCTCAGCTCAGCAGGGCCGATAATGAAGATGTGGTTTAAAACCAGGGTCGATGCTCTCAAAGCCAGAATAGCACGCTCGCGCCAAGAGCGGCGCAAATACGCAGCAGAATTTCAGTTAAGCCTGAATAATGAAGTGCGCGGCATTCTGCGCTGGGTGAGCTTTATTGCCATCTTTGCCTGGCTCGACTTTGCCTTTAACACAGACCCGCAGCTGCACCCAGAATTTGGTGAGTTACTGTATTTTCGCCTGGGCCTGACTGCTCTGGGCCTGATTGTCTTTCTGGCATCTTTTATACCGCCGCTGTTTAAAAACCCAAGATTGTGGATCTGGGTGCTTGCCATCTACGCTGTTGGTTCAACCTCTTTTTTTACAGGTCGAATCGCAGATGATGCCAACTATGTCTCTGGTCTGCAGATTATCATCTTCATCATCGCCATCGCACCTATTTCTTATCGTGATTTGTGCATAATGCTGGTGATGTCAATTGTGTTGTTTATCACCTCAGCTCTCATCTACCAACCCGACCTGTCAACGGCGGGCAGTAAGTATTCGATGAATAATCTTGTGTTAGTATATATTCTCTGCTCTGTGTTGGGCCTGTTTCTAAACCAGTTTCGTTTTAATCTCTATGTGAGGCACCGCGAGGTTGAGATACTCAAAGAGAAACAAGACGGTGATTACTATCTTACATCAGCCCTGGTAAAACCCCTGTCTGATTTAAAGTACGAAGCTGAAAACGTTGAGATCACCAGTCTAGTTGAGCAGTATAAAAAGTTCAAATTCAGACGCTGGAATTCAGAAATCGGCGGAGACTACTGCAGCGCCCACGAGGTTGAACTCAAGGGTAAGAAGTATGCGGTCTTTGTCAATGCCGATGCCATGGGTAAATCAATTCAGGGGGCCGGCGGTGCCCTGGTGCTGGGTACGGTTTTTAAATCAGTAATCGCCCGCAACCAGAACACCCAGGCTGATAAAGATCAGTTTCCTGAGCGGTGGTTGAAAAAGCTTTTTGTCGAACTGCAAGATGTATTTGTTTCATTCGAGGGCTCGATGCTGATCTCGGCGGTAATCGGGCTGCTTGACCTGCGCACCGGCATGGTTTACTACATCAACTCTGAGCACCCCTGGGTGGCCCTTTATCGCGATGGCAAGGCTTCTTTTATAGAAGATGAGCTTGAATTGCGTAAAATTGGTATCGAAGGCCAAGACAACCTTCTCACCATTAAAACCTTCAGCATGCAGCCAGGCGATGTTCTCTTTCTGGGTTCTGATGGGCGCGATGACGTTGTGCTTGATGTCAGCGCTGATGGTAAACGCAACATAAACGAAGATGAAACTCTTTTTCTAAAAACAGTCGAGTTGGGCCATGGCGATCTCGGTCTGATTAAACAAGAAATACTTCAACTGGGTGATTTGTCTGATGACCTTTCACTGATGCGCATTGAATTCAAACACAACACCCAGAGGCAGGCAGAGACCGCAGAATCAACAGAAAAACTGCAAGAACGCGTAGCCAATATCAGCAGCAAAAGTGACCTGTTAGATCTGGTGCCGATATTTAACACCCTGGGCAATAACCCCGGGCTGGCACGCCGTCTCTACAGCCTCTATGTAAGCAACAAGTACTATGAGCAGGCCTTTGACCTGTGCGCAGCCTATGTTGACAACAACCCGGCTGACACTGAGTTTCTTTACTATGCCGGCTATGTGGCCAAGCTGTACTTTCGCCAGAGTCGCAAACGCGAAACCCTGGCTGAAGCGGCCGACTATGCCGAACGCTGCCGCCTGCGCGACCGTACAAACATTAAGAACCTGGTTAACCTGGCCAATGTGCACCAGATACTGGGCAATCTTGGCCGCAGCAAAAAAATTATTGGTGAGATCGAACGCCTCGACCCAGACAACGATAAGATCGATGTTTTAAAGCAGGCCCTTGATTTGTCATCATAAATGTTGCTTAACCCTGCCGACATTCAAATTGACGTTCACCAGAAACCGAAGGGTCGACTATTGCTGATTCTGGCCGTTCAGCATCTGCTGATTCTTTCGGGCACTGTTGTCTACCCCCTGGTGATCATCGAGGCCATAGGCGGCATTGAGACCATGGCGGCTTCGATGGTAAGCTACACCATGATAGGCAGTGGGCTGGCCACTATTCTGCTGGCCATGACTCATAAGAGTATTGGCTCGGGTTTTTTACTGCCCCAGAGCGGGGCGGCGGCCTATATACACCCCTCAATGCTGGCAGCCAAGGCCGGCGGCCTGCCCCTTTTATTTGGCATGACCATGTTTGCCGGCCTGGCCCAGACCCTGACTTCGCGCATCGTCACCCGCCTGCGCAAGCTCTTGCCTACTGAGATAAGCGGCCTGGTTATTGTTATGGTGGGTATGTCACTAGTGCCCACGGCCACCTCGCAGTTTATGGGTCTCGACAGTTTTGATAAGTATACCAGCCCCAGCGAGATTACGGTTTCGATTGTTACGGCTCTCACTATTCTGGGCATTTACATCTGGGGTAATAAAACCCTGCGCATCTATTCAATTCTCATTGGTTTGTTTGTAGGATACATCATGGCCTACATCATGGGGGTCATTACCAATCGCGACATCATCATGATCTTTGAAAAGCCCTTCTTCTCACTGCCTAAACTTGATCTGGTAGGCTGGCAGTTCGACTTAGAATTGGCCATTCCGTTTTTTATCGCGGCCCTTGCAGTGAGTCTCAAGGCCACCGGCGACATTGTGGCCTGCCAGAAGATCAGCAATGCCAACTGGGTGAGGCCCAATATGCGCATTATCAGTCGCGGTCTATTAGCCTCATCTGTAGGCACCATCACCTCTGGTTTTCTGGGCGGCCTGGGTCAAACCACGGTGTCGGCCAACATCGGTTTCGCCGCCGCTACCGGGGTTCTCAGCCGCCACATTGGCTATTACGTAGGAGCGCTGCTAATCGGCCTTGCGTTCTTTCCCCAGGTGATATTTTTTCTCACCATCATGCCCAAACCTGTGATGGGCGCCATATTGATCTTCTTAATTGCATTCATTATTATCACCGGGGTGCAGATCATCACCTCGCGCATGCTTGATAGCCGCAAAACCTTCGTGATTGGTATACCCATGATCTTCGGCCTGGGCGCCGAGATGTACCCCGGGCTCTATGACAATGTACACCCTTACCTGCAGCCCATCTTCGGTTCGTCTCTCTCAATTGCCACCATGATGGCCATTGGCCTGAATCTACTGTTTCGCATTGGCATCTATAAACGCAAAGTGATTGAGCTGGCCACCGGCCAGAAAGATGCCAATGAAATTATCGTCAATACCCTGCAAAAACAGGGGGCCCTGTGGGGCACCCGCCCCGAGGTGATCAAGCGGGCCACCGCCGCCCTAATCGAATTCACCGACGCCACCACGGCCCTGAAGCTGCATTCTAAAACCTATAAAATCTACCTGGCCTACGATGATCTCAGCCTCAAAGCCGAAATACTCTACCGCGGAGATCGCCTGCCCCAGGTGAGTGAGCGCCCCGATGCCGAAGAGCTGATGAACGACGAAGGCGCCTACACCCGCCTGGCCGGCTTCATGCTAGACCACTACGCCGACCGCGTGCGTATTAATGCCATACGTGACTTTTGTAGAGTGGGGTTGTACTTTGATTTGTGAAACTTCACCAAAGATGAAGTTTCGAACTGAGCTCGAAGCAGATTAAGCATACCAGGCAAACTAAGAGCAAAAATGCAGACCCGAACCAGTCGGCCTTTGGGCCGACCCTGGGCCATTTATGGCCCGTTTGTGAGAGCGGCGTAGAGATTTGCGCAGCAAATCTCAGCGTCTTCAATTTGAGGGGAAGACTCATTGTCTTTCCATGACTTAGAGCAATGAAAAGTTGTATTTTTCTCCCCTACCCCTTCACCCGCTCAAACACCAGATCAACGGCCGCGGCCATGCCGTCATAGCCCACGGGTGGCGCAAAGGCCTGCACGAAGCGCCAGCCATGCTGGGCCTGTTCGTTGATGATATCGCGGTAGTTGCCCTTGGGTTTGCCCGAGAAAAAACCACCTTTTAGTTCTACGCTGATAAAATTATATTCGTAATTTTCTGCCATGAAGTATCACTTACAAAATAGAGCGCTGTGGCAAATTGATTTATTGGCCGCTGGCGGTACCAGTTAATAGGTTTAGATAATGGCAGATTACAAAGTGAAAAAATCAGATAAAGAATGGCAAGAGCAACTTTCTGAAGAGTCATATTATGTGACAAGGCAGAAGGGCACCGAGCGCCCCTTTACGGGCAAGTACAATGGCGAGAAGGCCGATGGTACTTACCAATGCATCTGCTGCGGGCAAGAACTGTTTTCATCTGAGCATAAGTATAATTCGGGTAGCGGCTGGCCCAGCTTCTGGCAGCCAATCGATGACAAAGCCCTGGGCGAAGAGTCTGATAGCAGTCACGGCATGATTCGTACCGAAGTGATCTGCTCGGGCTGTGGTGCCCACCTGGGTCATGTGTTTAATGACGGCCCCCAGCCTACGGGCCAGCGCTACTGTATTAATTCGGTGGCCCTTGATTTAAAAGAGAAGTCATAGCAGATTGAGCTGCAGCTAATACGACATAATGTTGGGTTTATGGCTGTGGCAGAAAAACTACAGCCAAGACACAAAGTTTTGCACGATCATGCCAATTTATAAATAATTCTTTACGACAAAATTAACCACCGGCGTATATACCGTTCCTCAGGGGAAAAAAGAAACTGACTTTCAGGGAGCCGGGGGAGATGAACACATTTCGCATTCAGGTACTAGACAAGGTACCAACTTTCACAGCCAAAACAGTTACGGGCGAAGAAATCAACATCAATCAATTCAAAGGTAAGAAGGTACATCTGGCTTTTCACCGATATGCCAGCTGCCCTATTTGTAATTTAACCATACGTGCTTTTCAGAAACGTTATCAAGACTTAAAGCAGGCCGGCATTGTATATCTGCCGGTCTTTCACTCGACCCCAGAAAAAATGCGCAGTTATTACCCTGAGCTGCCAAAGTTTCAGATCATCACCGACCCCGATATGAAACTCTACGCCATGTTTGGCGTGAAATCGTCATGGATGGGTTACCTGTCACCCCGCAGTGGTATTAATCTGTTGAAATCATTTCTTACTGATTTTAAAAAGCGTTTAGACGTTGATGGTGAAACCTCAACTATGCCGGCCGACTTTCTCATCGACGAGAAAGGCAAAGTGCGCGCCTTCAAACACGGCAGCTTCATCGGCGACAGCTGGTCAGTCGATGATGTACTGAAGTATGCATACTGAAGTACCTTCGCAGAAGGTACGAACAGCGCATTGCCTTTAGCTTTTTTTCTTAGACACAAATACAATTAGCAGGCAGCATAGCGCCCTGGGAGCATTTTCGAAGAACCGTCGGGTGTTGCCCACCGGGCGACGCATGCGAGGCGTGCTAATTGTAAGATAATACAATCTTGCCACTTAGAAAATGCAATGCGCTGTATCAAGTTGCCTGCGGCAACTGCTTCACCCCACAGAAAATACCTGCGCTAGATTGCTTCGTGCCTCGCAATGACAGGGGGCGCATACTTGTCATTGCGAACGAAGTGAAGCAATCTAGCAAAGAGAATATTCAGCAGAACAAGATCGCCAGCGGCGATTGTGGCTTAACTGCAAATATCAAGTTGCCTGCGGCAACTGCTTCACCCCGCAGAAGACACCTGCGCTAGATTGCTTCGTGCCTTGCAATGGCAGGGGGCACATACTTGTCATTGCGCCTTACTTCGCCTTCTTAGCGGCTCGCAGTGCCTTACCTTCAAGAGCTTTGGTGTAACGAGTCCACCTTTCCTGGTCGCCTTCTTTGGCTTTTTCGATTTGAAAATAGCAGGTCTGGGCGCCATTGGGTATGGTGTTTCTGAAGCCCACATTCCAGATGTCGTCGCGCCCCTGGGCCTTTGCGTACTCAAGGGCGGCATCAATCATGCCCTGAACGAAGTAGCGCTGCACCCGGCAGTCAAAGGCGCCATAATGGTCTTGATGGGGGCACCAGTCGATGTGAAAGTCTACTTCGCCTTCGCCGTGCACCTGGGGTGATTCAAGCGAGGCGTAGACGATGCGATTGATCACGGTGGCGTAGAAACTGATCCACTCATGGGGTGGAATGTCTTGATCAATATCGATACCATCGACCACCTGCTGGCCAATATCATAGCCTACTTCGCGCAGACTGTCTAACACCAGCTGCTGGCCTTCACTGCCAAACTGCTGCTCGGCTTTTTTCAAAACGGTAATGAGCGCCATGGCCTGCATAGTGCCCCACTGCCACAGGGTGGTGGGGTCAAAATTGGTGCGGGCCAGCACCTGCTCTTTTAGGCGTTTGAGGCCCCTGGCGTACGGCTGGTTGAATTTGAATTTGGCCCAGTTGGGCTCGGGCCGGTTCTGCCAGTGCTTTGACCCATCTTTTTTATGAACTGGTTTATCATATACAGACATACATCCCCCATACAGAACGGTCTGTTTAAAGCCATTTCGCCTGTAAAATGTTTTTTAAGACTTTACGCTTTGTTTTAATAACAAAGTACACCTACTACCTTGGCAAAACAAGCAGAGATAAATATTCGAGTTCAGCTCGACGACAAACAGGTTCCTGAAAAAATATTCTGGCAGGCCAGCGACGCCGACTTCGAAGGCGAAAAAGCGGCCGAATCGTTCAACCTGGCAGTTTGGGATGCTGACGCTAAAACCAGCCTCACTATTGATTTATGGACGAAAGAAATGACCGTGCAAGATATGAACATGTTCTTTTACCAGAAACTGGTGAAAATGGCTGAGACCTATGGCCGCTCAACCCCCTTTAAAGAAACTGCCGAACTGATCGCCAGCTTCGCTGACCAGTTCGCCCAGAAGGTCGAAGACGAAAGTCAGAAGATGAGCTGAAATGGCCCATATTAGAACCGAAACCATAATCAATACCGGGCCAGCCCGCGTGTGGCAGAAGCTGTTAAAATTTGAAGACTACCCTGTCTGGAACCCTCTCATAACCAAAGTAAAGGGCCAGCCCTTTCTAGGTGCCACCCTGACCATCAGCCTGGCTGGCCCCCTTGACACCTCATTTGATCTTGATGTCAAAATTACCCAGGCTGACGAAAACAAAGAGCTGCACTGGGTTGGGTCATTTCCGATCATGAACTTTCTGATGACCGGCGATCACTATTTTATTCTTGAAGACCTGGGCAATGGCAGCACAAAATTAATTCACGGTGAACAATTCAGCGGATTAATGGCCCCCTTTCTAGCCAGTCTCATCGAAGGCCAGGCCACCCCACTCTACCAGGCCCTCTGCGATTCACTCAAAGCCGAATGCGAATCGGGCGTATA
>CAZHLC010000122.1:0-2758 GCA_964532545.1 uncultured Leptospiraceae bacterium
AAGAAAACTCAGAAACAGGCGACTCTACTGCCATCTATGTGGCTAAAGAAGAAACCAAAGAATGGCAGCGGGTCATTGCCCGCGAAATACTGTTTGTAAGACAGAATGTTTTTTATGTGAGCTATAACACTGAAAAGTATGAAAAATACTTTGGTAAGCTCTAAAGAACAACCGGCGAAACGAAACCTTTCGGCTTAATCGCAAGTATCGAACAGTTTACTTTGCGCAGAATCTTTTCAGCAGTGTTGCCAATAAGAACCCCGCTAATACCCGTGCGACAGACGGTGCCCATCACCAATACGCCAATCTTGTTTTTACGTACAAACCTGATAATCTCTCGGCCAGGGTTACCGGCCTTTTCGACAATACGGCAATTCGCGACCTTGATGGGCCAGTCGTTGAGAAAATGGTGAAACTGTTTGCTCTTGGCACTGTGCCAATCATCAAAATCAAGTTTGCCCGCTGCCGAACCAGAGTAACCGTAGCGACTCATGTCATTAAGGTTCTCAAAGACCTCAACCACATTGAGCTTTACTTTTTCTATCTGCGAAAGCGAGAGGGCCAATTCAAGCACCTGCCCATTGATCTCATCAACCACGGCATCGCCATGACGGTCATCGATGGCAGCTAAAACCTGGCCGAATTTCTTTGTTTTCTTTTTGGGGTTCATGACCCATACCGGGCAGGGGCATTTACGCAGCACATGCTGGGTGGTACTGCCAAACACCTTTTTCTTCACTGAAATTTTTTTACGGCCTGCGATGACCAGTAAGTCGTTTTTTGAACGAATTACTTCTTTAATAATTTCAAGGTAAGGTATGCCCACCAGAACCCGGGCACGAACCTTAAGCTCGCCGATACCTGACTTTTTGGCCAGTTTTTCAAGACGATGTATGCCTTTCTGTTGTAACTCTTCTTGAATAGTGCTGATATCTATGGCCTGGCGGGTCTTAATCAGCTCAGTGATGTTTTCAGGCCGGTGCCGCAGTACGATGACCAGGGTCAAACTGGCCTGATTATCGTAGGCCAACTCAAGGGTTTTCTCAACCACTGCCCGGTTATCTTCGAGGTTTTCTATCGCTAATACTATGTTTTTAAATCTATTCATCTACCACCCCAATCAGGTTATTTAAGATAATAATTGAGACTGTTTAGCGCATCAGTATTTATCCGTATAGAACTTCGCATATAGGCTCATGATTATTTTCCGGGTATTTGTATAGTATATTATGAGGAAGGGATAACATGAAAACAAGGGACTTAATAGCTTTACTCAAAAGACAGCATAAGGCAAATTCAATGCCTACTTTTTACAGGCATGAGCTCAACGCCTGGGAGAAACAGTTTAAAACCCGACTGCCAGAAAGATATAAAGATCTGGTAACTTCAGGTAATTATTACCTGGGCTCATTGAGGTTCACTTTTCTGCGTAAGCAGGGCGACTTTATTGTCTTCGCCAGCGACGAAGAAGGCGATTATGGCTTCTATGTAGGTAAAAAAAGGCGCCAACCATGTGCAGTGCATTTGCTGACCGACAATGGTTCTGAGAAAATAGCCGGCACTTTCGAGAAGTGGTTAGAGCTGACAGTAGAGAATAACCTCAGAAAAAAGAGTAATTACGCCTTTGCTGTGTAACCACAAGGCCGCCCTGGCGCACTGCCTGTGAGCACGACTGCCGCACAGGGCTTTAGCTCACTTAGAGGTATTTGGCCCAGTCGCCCCGCCAGTCTCTAACAAGATTTTCTAGCTCTTCACGGGCGGCTGGCTGCAGCTTCTTATAGATATCGCGCTCAAACTTATTAAAGGCTCTGAATTGATAGAAAATGGCCTCAGCGCAGGTAAGCTGCAGGCCTTCATCTTCTGCTTCGTCAGAGGCCACCTGAGCCAGAGCCGCCAGGGCCTCAGTACTCTTATGTTCACCGAGGGTCATGGCCGCTTCATCACGCAATTCGAAATCACTGTTTTTATTTAAGAGGGCCTCTATGAGCGCATTTACATCCATAATTAACAGTGGCAATGGCTAGAAACCCGCGAAGCTGTACAGAAGCTATTCGATAAAGTAAAGTTTGCGATCAAGCAGGCGCCGCTTGAGAAAACTCTGAATCTCATCAAGAGTGGCCTCATCGCTAATGTGTACCTGCGTTTCTATTAAAGCTGATAAAATACCCAGTTTTTTCAGGGGATACTGTACCTCGGTGATCTGATGAATCATCATTGATACATTATCAAGCACCCGGGTGGCATTTTCAACCGTCATGGGCACATAAAGCTGGTTGAGCTCTGACTGGTCTTTTAATACAGTATCGAGATAAAAGTCAGAACTGGCCGCTACCAGATGGGGAATTTCACATTCGGGGTTAAACTCTTCACAGCGCTCAATCACATAGTCGCGCAGAAAGAACTCAAACTCACTGAGTAGATATTGCAAATACCCGGTGAGAATGGCAATACCATAAAACCGTGCTCTGTTCATAGTGCAAAATCCTTAGTATCATTAGACGAGCTCAGTTTGCAGGATATACAGCAATTATCGGCGGGGGCCCCTGTTTTGACAAGAAAAATGTGACATAAAGTGCTTGTTTGGCTCTAACTGGCCTTTTTAAAGGGCCTGTGTTGAAATATCTCACCCCTATTAGACCATCGGGCCTTGTCATCATTCTGTTCAATTTTGTGCCCCTGGCTGGATATATGTTCTTTGATTGGCAGATTGCCCACATCATGGCCTACTTCTGGTTTGAAAGTGGGGTCATTGGCATTT
>CAZHLC010000122.1:2858-8947 GCA_964532545.1 uncultured Leptospiraceae bacterium
TACAAACGAATTGTGGTTATGCATGTGACCATCATCGCCTCAGGTTTTTTTGTGATGGCCCTTAAAATGTCTTTTGTGCCAGTCTTATCATTGGTTCTTTTTAAGAGCGTGGCCGACAACATGGCCCACAATAGCGAACACGACTTCAGTGAAACTGAAAGCTAAGAGGTTTTTTCAAGATAATCTACGGCCAAATGATAGTTATCGGTTTTGTCAGGGTGAAAGCCCGGCATAAGGTACTTCAAGATACCCTTGAACACCACCCAGGCAAAGCGCCATGACAGGCGTGGAACCCCCAGCAGATCAGTAAAATATTTGCGCGCCGTCATCTGCCGGTCTTGAAATAAAAAGAACAGCATACCCAGATACATGTAGTAGCTGAGACTGATTGAGGCCATCACAAAACCAAATATGCGACCAGGGTAACCCCCACCCACCTGGCGGTAGAGGTCTATGGCCACGGCCTTATGCTCAAGCTCTTCGGCAGCATGCCAAAGCATCAATCGGCGCATCTGGGGGGCCAGCCGTTCGAAAATTCTTGATTTGGGGGCCAGCACCGCTTCAGCCATCAGGGCGGTATAGTGCTCAAGAGCTACTGTTAAAGAGAGCGAAAAGCGGGGCCCGAAGATCTTTCGCAAAAGAGGCTCGTAGAAACCGAAAGCCTGACGGCTGTAGTGGTTGTAGAAGGCGTCAACATTGTAGCCCTGGCGCTTAAGCACCTGCCAGAATTCAACATGTTTCTTATCATGCATGTTCTCTTGCCCATAGAACTGCTTGATCTGGCGGCAGTTTTTTTCATCGGCCCGATCGGCAAAGTGCTGCACGCTGCGAATAAAGAAGCGCTCACCCACAGGCACAATCACATGAAAGCTGTTGAGCATGTGAGTGGCCAGGGCGTTACCCCCGAAGTAATGGGTAGAGGCATCAGCCTCAATTTCTGAAAAATCAAAACCGGGGTTGCGCACCTGCATCAAACAACCTCCGCCAGCTCACCGCCCAGGTCAATCTGCCGGCCATAAGATTTTTCTGCAAGATAATAAACCAGATGATAGTACAGTAGAGAGAGCCCGTAAACAACCAGCAGCAGATTGACATTCTTACTGAAGAAAAACACTACCAGAGTGCCCACGGGCAGAACCGGCAGCAGATAAAAAATCATGGGAATAAACAAAGTGCTTTTAAATAACTTGCCTGCATCAGCCTTAAGCACCTGCACTTTAAGAGCGAGGGCGAAGAAAAAAGCTGCTACAATGTTTGAAATAAAAAGGGCCACCAATAGAAAGTTAATGTACCCACTGTAGAAATAGATGATGATCGGGCCCAGAGCTATGGCACCGACGGTGTAGAAGTAGACAGGCAGGCGATGCATTGACACAAAGTTTATAGCATCAAAGTAAAAAGGCAAGAATAAATTCAGTTTAACACTCAGCCTTCGCGGTGCTATTCTGAGGTGTGGCCGATGAAACTCAGATTAAAAAGCAAGTGGGCAGAAAACCCACTGCGTCAGAGGCAAACCTACTGCGACGCCTTGACCAATTAAATCGAATGTTGCAAAAACTGGGCGTAAGCTTCAAGCGTGATCATGGCTCACTTCCGCTGAAAAAGGTAGTTGGTCGGGGTCATTAAATTTGCCATTCGAAGAATTTGTCAAATGGCTGCATCAACAGGGTATTAAATTTATCATTGTGGGCGGCGTAGCGGTGGCCTTAAACGATTATGTAAGGGCCACAGAAAACGTTGGCATCATCATTGAAACCTCAACCAAAAATAAGGTCAGACTAATTCAAGCTTTAAAGCAGTGGGGTGAAGGTCATGGCGCAGAATTATCACCCGATGATTTTGATGATAAGCCAGGCGCGGTTCGAATAGTTGAAGATTTTCCTCTTGATGTATTTAACATACTTTCTGGCAAAACATATGAAGACTACCTACCACTGGCCAAAGAGACTGATGACGGCATTCTATTTCTCGACAGACAAAGCCCGATAGATTCAAAAGAGGGCACAGGTCGAGAAAAAGATAAACTTGATATATCAGTACTTAGAAGACTTATTGAAGAGCAGGGCAAATAAAAAAGGGGCCAGCGGCCCCTTTTCGCAATGGTAATGTAACTGTTATTACATTCCCATGCCTGGCATACCGCCGCCCATACCGGCACCTGGCGGAAGGTCAGGTTCACTTTCGGGCTTGTCAGCGATAATACACTCAGTGGTCAGAATCAGAGCAGCGATTGAAGCTGCATTCTGCAGAGCTGAGCGGGTTACCTTAACAGGGTCAATAATACCCTGGGCAGACAGGTCTTCCCATTCAAGATTGGCAGCGTTGAAACCAACATTACCTTTCTCTTCTTTGGCTCGCTGAACGATCAGTGAGCCTTCAACACCAGAGTTGTTAGCGATCTGGCGCAGGGGCTCTTCAAGAGCCCGTTTTACAATGTTTACACCAGTCTGCTGGTCGTGCATGGCTTCGTTGAACTGCTCAAGAGATTCAAGAGCACGAACCAGAGCCATACCACCACCCAGTACAATACCTTCTTCAACGGCAGCACGGGTAGCTGAAAGAGCGTCTTCAACACGGGTCTTCTTCTCTTTCATTTCAACTTCAGTAGCAGCACCAACATTGATTACTGCAACACCACCGGCCAGTTTAGCCAGACGCTCTTGCAGTTTTTCGCGGTCATAGTCAGAAGAGGTTTCTTCAATCTGCTTCTTGATCTGCTTGATGCGGGCCTGAATATCAGCCTCTTGACCAGAACCTTTAATGATAGTGGTGTTTTCTTTTTCAATGATCACTTTCTCAGCGCGGCCCAGCATCTGCATGTTGGCGCTTTCAAGTTTCATACCAAGATCTTCAGAGATCACTGTTCCGCCAGTCAGAATAGCAATGTCTTCAAGCATGGCTTTACGGCGATCGCCGAAACCAGGGGCTTTAACAGCTACAGCTTTCAGAACCTTGCGCATGCTGTTAAAAACAACAGTAGCGAGGGCTTCGCCTTCAAGATCTTCTGAAATGATAAGCAGTGACTGGCCACCCTGAGCAACTTCGTTCAGAACGTTAGCCAGATCTTTTACGGCGCTGATTTTCTTGTCGTGAATCAGAATGAGGGGGTTCTCAAGAACCGCAGTCATGTTGTCAGCGTCAGTCACCATGTAAGATGAAATGTAGCCGCGGTCAAACTGCATACCTTCTACAACGTCAAGTGAAGTGTCGATAGACTTGGCCTCTTCAACAGTAATAACACCGTCTTTGCCAACTTTGTCCATCGCTTCGGCGATCAGCTCACCGATTTCATTGTCGTTGTTAGCAGAGATTGCACCAACCTGGGCGATCTCTTTTTTGTCATTGATTTCTTTTGCCTGACCCTGCAGATGTTTTACGATCTCGATTACGGCCTTATCAACGCCGCGCTTAAGATCCATAGGGTTTGCGCCTGCGGTTACGTTTTTGATACCTTCGCGGGCGATAATCTGCGCCAGCACTGTAGCAGTAGTGGTACCATCACCAGCAACATCGTTGGTTTTGGTGGCTACTTCTTTAACCAGCTGGGCACCCATGTTTTCATAGGGGTCTTCAAGCTCAACTTCTTTGGCAACCGATACACCGTCTTTGGTGATAGTAGGTGCGCCAAACTTCTTGTCGATTACCACATTGCGGCCACGGGGCCCAAGGGTAACTTTTACAGCTTCAGCCAGCTTGCTGACGCCCTGCATCAGCTTGTCACGTGAAGCTTCGTTAAATTCAAGGATTTTAGCCATTTTTCTATTCTCCTTTGGTTTAGCTGATAACAGCGAGTACGTCTGATTCACGAACGATCAGATACTCTTTGCCATCTTGCTTAATTTCTGTTCCGGAATATTTACCGTACAAAACTTTGTCGCCAACTTTGACCTCGAGAGGTACAGAGTTACCATCATCAGTTTTGCGGCCCTCACCTACTGCAACAATTGCACCCTGGTTGGGTTTCTCTTTTGCAGTGTCGGGAATGTAAATACTGCCAATTTTTTCTTCTTCGTTATCGAGTGGCTCGATCAGCACTCGGTCTGCTAAGGGCTTTATTGCCATTTCACACATCCTCCATAGTTTTCATTCTTCGTCATGTGCGGTTAATCTTCTTGCTCTAGATGAAAGCGCTCGGGCAAACATTGAATAGAGATTATTCAACTCTTGCTCATAAACCCTCACCCAGACTTGAGAGCCAGCGACCCGTGTTACCTGAGCTGAGACTGATAGATCAGCCTCGAACAGTTGCAAAACTACGGTGTCATCGACTTGCGGGCGATAGGGGCTTAAGAGTATAAACTCATCGCCACCAGAACCCAGAAGCTGTACCGGAACCTCATGAATATATGATTCAAAAAGGGCAATTGCCTGTAGCCCCCCCGGTGTATGCTCAAAGCCGACAGGTTTTTCTGTCTCTGCAGTCATCGCGCCTTCCAGTGCAAAAAGGTTACTCTGACTGTCGAGAATAAAACAGCACTCTATAGCAAAAATGCTATCACTCTATAGTCGAGAGTGCTAAGAATGTATTTTACAAGTAGAAAATTGGCAAAATTTTTTTCGTAACCAAGCAATTTCTATAAGCTCATTGGGTGGATATTTTCTGGTTCAGAAGAGACCTCAGGCTAGATGATAACGCAGGCCTCTATCACGCCCTGAAAAACGGTGAAGCGATTCAGTCGATTTTCATTTTTGACCCCCATATTCTAGATCACCTGACGAAAAAAAAAGACCGGCGCCTGACTCTGATTCATCGGCAATTAAGCGAAATACAGGGGCAACTGAACGAACTGGGTGCTACTCTATGGGTCTTCTTTGATAAGCCCGCGGCCGTTTTTAAGAAATTACAGGCCGAAGAACAACTCTCTGCTGTTTACTGTAATCACGACTATGAACCCTATGCCAAAGAGCGCGACCTTGAAATCAAAAACATGATCGAAGCATCTGGGGCAAAATTTTTCTCATTCAAAGACCAGGTCATCTTTGAGGGTGAAGAGGTGCGCAAAAACGATGGCAAGCCCTATACCGTGTTCACCCCCTACGGGCGCAAATGGCGGGCCACCCTGACCGAAAACCACCTGCAGCCCTACCCCACTCTCAAGTTCAAAAAAAATTTTAAACAGGCCAGGCCCGCTACCCTGCCCTCTTTAGAAGAAATGGGCTTTGAGCCCGATGACAGTTATCTGCCCGAGAAGAAAATTCCCATGGCCATTATTAAACACTATGGCGAACGTCGAAATTTTCCCTTTGAGAAATCAACCAGCCGCATGGGGCCTCACCTGCGCTTTGGCACCTTAAGCATTCGACGCCTGGCCCAGGTTGCTCTACAGACTGATGACACCTATCTTAATGAGTTAATCTGGCGCGAGTTCAACATGATGATACTCGACCACTTTCCCCACATAGTAGACAGTGAGTTTAAACCGGCCTATGCTAACATACCATGGCTCAACGATAAAAAGCACTTTGAAGCATGGAAGGCCGGTAAAACCGGCTACCCCATAGTTGATGCAGGCATGCGCGAGCTGAATGAAACCGGCTTCATGCATAACCGGGTGCGCATGGTGGTAGCCAGCTTTCTCAGCAAACACCTGTTGATTGACTGGCGCTGGGGCGAACGCTATTTTGCCGAAAAGCTTATCGACTTTGAACTGGCCTCGAATGTTGGTGGCTGGCAGTGGGCGGCTGGCTGTGGCTGCGATGCTGCCCCCTATTTCAGGGTTTTCAACCCAGAGTTACAGCAGAAAAAGTTTGACCCCGATATGGTTTATGTGAAAAAATGGCTGCCCGAATATGGCAGCGCTGAATATCCCCAGCCCATTGTTGAGCACAAGTTTGCCCGTGAGCGCGCTATAGAAACCTATAAAACAGCTCTCAAGGGCCAGGGCGCCCATTTTTAAATTCGCACGCGAATTGAAGGCGCAGCACGCGCTGCCCGGGGGCACCGCCCAGCGGCTGGCAAGACTACAAAGCTTTTTCTGTACATTTTAAATGTTAAATCGTTGTAGTCGTTGCACCAGTTATTTCTTGACGCTCGCCCATTTTTTGCCAACCTGCTTCTTCGATGGTCGGCGAAAATCTAGAATACGTAG
>CAZHLC010000123.1:0-5907 GCA_964532545.1 uncultured Leptospiraceae bacterium
GGGTAATCTCGGGCCATTCAAGCTGCTCTTTTTCCACAAAATCGCTGAACTGGCCCAGGTCATTGGCATAGGCATTTACCGTGTGCTCAGAATAGGCTTTTTCTTGCACCAGATAATCGAGGTAGCGGTCAATATGGGCATCGAGTGACATCTTCAGTGATTATCGACCACTCGGGGTTTCTAATTTATAGGTTAGCAAAGTTCAATGAGGTTTATGGGGTGGGATTATCAAGCTTAATGAGTACACCAGTAGGCTTTTGATGTATCTCAAGGTAGGTGGCATCTTCGTGAGCTTTGATAAGATTCTTTTGGGGTCGATACTTTAGTTTTTGAAAAGAATAGCTCTGGCATGCTTTCACCAAAACATAGCCCTCATACAGAGTTATATTTGGAATAAAGATCTCTTCACCAAAATATTCGAAGCTTTCTTTGAATTTATAGTAAGCCCCGTTTTTGAAGGTTGTGGTTCTTATGCCCATCTCTTTGAGTAAGTAATCACGCCTGGGTTCGATATTCTTCTTTGTTACTCTATCTTTTCGAAATGAAGAATGCAGGTATGCTTTAATTGATTCACACTTGCCCAAACTGGGCAGGGCAGACAAATATCCGCCGAAGACCCAGCCCATCTTGCCCTCAGCATGTACGTAAACCCAGCGACCATCGATCAGCCCCACCCTGGTCGCCAGGCTTTGTCTTCTTAATACTTTAACTCTGGTACCAAAGGGCAAGAGGGCAGTTCTTTTTGATTTTGGCGAAGCATCTGCACGAAACAAGCAGGCCCTTGATAGAGAAGACGGTTTTAAACTCAGAAGCAATTAGAGGGCCTGACAGCATGATCAGCCAGAGGCCAACGAGGGCAAGAATCTTAGAGCCGTTCAATCACTTAACCTGTCTCAACCCAGATGGCATGCTGGGTATCAAAGTATTCTTTCACCCGCTCGATCTTGTCATTTTTTATGAACATCAGAAAATGATAGTGGTTATTATACTCACGACCGCTTTTGTGGGTACCGTGAGATTCTGCAGTGAGGGCCACCCGATTTTCTTCGGCCGTGACATCATGCAGGGTAAAACGAAAGCCCTTGAAGGCCCGGGGTAGAAACTTGATAGCAATAGATAACGTGCGTTTGTCTTTCATGCCTGAAACCGGGGTATTACCAATAATAAACCATGTAAGAGAATCGCTTAACAGTTCAGTTGCCGTTGTAAAGTCGCGTTCATTCCACGCAGTGAAGAAGTCTTTAACCAGCTGTTTGTTTCTTCGATAGACATAGCTTAAGGTATATCTAACTCATCGTACTTACGAAAAACCCCGTGTCGGTTAAAACCAAGGCGGCGCTCAGAACCCAGATATGCCGTGATATTGGGGCGGCTGTGCACCCTTTGGCGCAGGGCCAGCAGGCGTTCGATCTGCCCGGCCATGCTGGCAAACAACCGGGGAAAGGCAAACACCAGCCCGTCAAGCACCTGGGCCAGTGAAAGATCAACATAGCTATGGGCCCCACCCACCAGATAGGTTGAGTCACTGCGCTCAAGCAGCTCTTCAAAGTAATACAAAAACTTGGGCGCTCGGGCTTCATGAAATGAGCGGGCCCGCTCTTTCGAAGCATCAAGCTGGTCTTCGTAATAGAGGTTCACCCCCAGGGGGTGATGGGTATCGTGGGTCTCGCTGATAAAATCAGTCAGAGTCAGCTGCAGCTGGCGGGCCTGCCAGCGAGCCTGCTCATCTGCAGGGCAGAGCCCGTGACGCGTGCCCAGATAATCAAGTATTAAGGCTGTGTGAGATAACCAGAGTTCACCATCTTTTAAAATTGGTGGGGCAAAGGGCCTGAATGCCCCGCTGGTTTCTTTGATGGCCCGCAGCACAGCACGACTGCCACCCCCCTCATTCTCGGGTTTGCGGGCCACATCAACATAGGCAGCGCCTGCATCTTCAAGTGCCAGACGCACAAATTCTCCACGGCCCGGCAGACCGGGCCAGTAATACAGTTCATAGGGTTGCATCGCCAAGCCTTTGCTTCATCAGATAAACGTAAAGCGATTATGGCAGCTTTTTAAAGTTTTTGCGAATGTAGGCAGTGGGGTCAAGATAGCCCTCGGTGGTCGGTGCATAGCCACCACCCAGAGGCAGGCGAATATTATCACGCAGCTCAAGGTGCAGGTGGGCTGAGTACACACCCCAGGCTGTGCCAATGGTGCCGATCTGCTGGCCGCGTTTTACCCATTGGCCTTTTTTTACCTGCATCTTCAGCAGATGTGCATACAACGATTCAACCAATTTGCCCTTATGCCAGTGCACAATGCGCACCACCTGCCCCCAGCCACCTTTGAAATCAACAGCTTCGCTCACCAGCCCATGGGCCATGGCCAGCACCGGCTCGCCCAGATCACCACCGCGCTTATTGTAATCATTGGCGAGATGTTTGTTGCCGCCAAAACGTTTACTTACAATGCCAAAGGGCTGGGCATCATAAAAACCACGTCTGGTTCCGTCACCAAAGGGAAAGCTGAAGCCGTCAGCAGCATAGCCGCGCTTTGAAGCAAAGGCCTTTTTATACTGGGCAATAACGCTGACGGGCTTACACTGTGGGCAGGCCTCGAAGGCTACAAACTCTTTGGCCGTTTCTTTGTGATAGCACGAAAAGAATACAGTTAGAATTAAAAACCACCCTGATAAAGAGACAGCTGCAATTTTACGAGAGTTTCTGCAGCTGCTCTTCAATTCTAGTTTTAATTTCACGGGCCTTCTGATTAGCCGGCTCAATCTCAAGGGCCAGATTGACCATTTGTTCAGCTCTCTTCAGCTTGGGAACTTTAAGATAAAGCGTAGCCAGGTGCACCAGATTACGTACATGCTCGGGCTCGCGCAGGCGCAGGCGTTCGCTGATATCAATGGCCTCAGAAAGGCGGCCGGCCTTGCGCAAACAGAGGCTGGCCGGGTAGAGAAACGAGGTATTACCCGGGGCTAACTCAATGTAGCGCAGGGCGCTGTAAGCCGCATTCTGGTGTTCGCCCATACCATCATAAATACGGGTCAAATAATGATACTGGGTTGGCTCATCAGGGTTCTGGCGCTGGCCATCGGCCAGCAGTGCCAGGGCATCTTCGAGGCGTTTTTCTTTGAGCAACGCACGGGCTTTGCCCAGAGATTGAATATAGGTTTTGCCTGGCGACTTGCCAGGTCTGGCACCCTTGTAGGTCACTTTTAATAGAGAGAGGTCATCAGTTAAATCACCCCAGGCCGCCAGCTGGTCACGCACATTGCTGAGATCGCCTTTAGACTCTTCAACAAAGGCCAGAATCTGCTTATCGTCTTCGTTGATCACCCGCTTGCCGTCTTCGGTTTTACCGATGGCAATATCATCGCGCCCATCTGAACCCAGCAGAATGGCGTCACCGGCCTCAAGCTGAAAGGTCTCAACCACAATAAATTCAACGGTGCCCGGCACCCCCAACTTGCGCACCGAGAAATCATCAGTAAGAAACGAGGCCTTACCATCTCGCAAAAGAATTGGCCAGGGGTGTTCGGCATTAACATGGTAGAGCAGACCCGAAGCTTCATCAATCAGGCCCAGCACCATCGAAATCAGCATACTGCCATCAAAAGAAACAAAAACATCATTGATTTCGTTCATGGTATTCTTCAGCCAGCGTTCAGGAAAAAAATTGCGGGTAGCCGAGCCACTGCTGGTGCGTTGAATAATCGAATGAAACACCGAACCAAGCACCAGGGCGCCACCGGCCCCCTGAATTGATTTACCCATGGCATCGGCATTGAGAAAGACCGTAAATGGCCGATCGCGCAGCTTGATATTATGGGCAATGTTAATGTCGCCGCCAATATCTTTGCTCCATTTTCTGAATGAGAACTTTTTCTTCTGCTCGATAAATGATTCAATGCTGACCCGGCTGGTACTGGCACCGGTGACAGACAGGGGCTCAATCAACAAATTGGTGAGAAAATAATCGCCGTCTTGCTGCTCTTTAAGAGCGCGCACATCTTTGAGGGTCTGCTGCAGCTCGCGGGTGCGCTCTTCGACTTTGTCTTCAAGATTTTCTCTGGCATCTTTAACCGAGACCACCATATCATTAAACGAATTGGCCAGAAAACCAATCTCGTCGTTCACATGCATGGGTATAACCGTGTTCAGATTACCGTCATTTACCTGCTGCACAGCGGCAATAACCTCTTCAAGGGGTTTCACCAGGCTGCCGCGAAAAAACAGAGGAAAGATCACCAGCACCAGCAGCGTGATCAACAGCAGAGTTCCGGTAAAAGTGCGGGCCTGTTTATGAATGTAGGCCCGGTAGGCCTGATAGCTGAAGCCAATTTCATACAAAACGCTGCCCGAGAGATTGTAGTACATGTAAGAAACATAATGGGTCTTGCTGTCATCAGACTGGCGATAAAGGCGGCTACCTACAGCACGCACCGGGGCGATAAACTTCAGCACCTCTCGTTTTAAAGATCGATCGGTAAGGGTCTCGCCTTCAATTTCATTAAGCAAACGCTCTTTAAAGGGTGCAAATGAAGTGCTGCCGCCCCGAACCTCAATATACTCTTTAAGATGAGTCGCAAACTCTTCATCGGGCAGCTGCCTCAACTTATTGGCATGTACGATATTATCACTTGAAAGCTCATCAAGATAGGCCAGGGTTTCGGCCCTGAGGTCATCACCACCAAGCTGGCGGTTAGACTTGAGAAATTCTTCAAGAGCCACCCGGTAGCCAGTGAAATAGTTTTCAGTTCTCTCAAGGGCTGCCTTAAGCTTATCAGCAAAACCATGGGCCGAGAAGGCGCTGATATCTTTTAACAGGGCTGCGTTGTAAAACTCTGGCTGGTACACTTCAAAGTCGACCTCATTTTCGGGGGGGCGCACCATCTTGATCGACTGGTCAAACTCTTCTTGATGAATCTTTGCCACATATTCAAGATCAGGTGAGTTCTTGTAATAGCTGCTCTCAACCACCGGGGCAGCCTTAGCCACCTGAATTGAATTATAGGCAGCTTCACTTTCATTAAGGCTGAGGTAACTGACCATCTGCATAACCAGTAAAAAGGTCACCAGGGTGATACCAAGAATCTTGGCCATAAAAGTGGTTTTATCAGAGGTGGTATTGATATAAAAAATAAAAATGGCAGAAAGCCCCACAACCAGTGAGATAACCATGATGGTTTGAAAGAAACCCCGGCTGACCTCACCTACCCTGCTTAGATCATTACTAACAGCAGGTATGGCCGCAGCAATGGCGAAGCAGCCCAGCAGAGCCAGCAAACTGGTTCGATGCTGCGGGCTGATGGTGCGCCATTTGTAGACGGCTACACCGATAAAAACAGCGATGTAACCATAGATTACCTTGGCTACCACTCCACTGATGCCCTCGGCATTAAAATCATAGTAGTGGCCATCAAAATTATAGATTTTGCCCGCGTTATAGGTTTTGAAAACAAACAAACCAGTAACCAACAGGGCACCTACCCCCTGGCCAATGAGTACCAGGTTGGCCTGTTTTTTCAGCCCATCATCTTCAAAACTGAAAAAGAAACGGGTGATAAAAGCCAGGCTTAACAGAACTGCAGGTACCGTTACCCAGCGGTGCATCGCTACAAGGGGGTGATAGAAAATCTGCGCCGGAATGTAGGCCCCCGCGAACAGCGCCAACAGCATAAGCACCAGCCCCAGGTAAAGGGTACTGGCTGACTTTTTCTTAACAATAAGAAAGAATGCCCCAGAGAAGAGACAGAAGGCAGTTAAAATTACTGCACCTATTGATAAGAAATTAAAGAACATGTGACTTTTCTCGACTTAAAGGCAAAACGGCTGCTACTGTAAAGCGAAAACTAATTTTGTAAAAATAGTTTTTCAAACTGAGCCCGACATTCATTTTGGCCTAGACTTTTTTGGT
>CAZHLC010000123.1:5935-8937 GCA_964532545.1 uncultured Leptospiraceae bacterium
CCCTTAGTAACATTATTAACATGAGAATTATTTACGCAACCTGTCTTTTATCAATTTTTATTTTTTTTAGTCTTCAGCCGGCCACGGCGGCACCTGAACTGAAATTTGGCTCGCTTTTTCCTAAAGGTAGTGTTTTCGCCAAACCTTATGAAAAAATGCGCAGCAAACTCAAGAACAAAATCAAAATCAAGATCTTTCCTGGTGGGCGGGCTGGCAATGAGCGCCGCATGCTGTCACGCCTGCGCAAGGGCAGCCTTGACATGGCCTTTCTTACGGCCGTCGCCCTGGGTCAGGTTGTACCAAAGGTCAAGGTTGTTGAGCTACCATTTTTTTTCAAAAGTGCCAGACAGAAATACAAGGTGGTGAAAAAGCTCTACCCTGATTTTCAAAAGTCATTTGCCAAAAAAGGTCTAATACTGGCTGGCTGGGGTGACCTTGGTGACATTCACCTGTTTTCAAATGTGCCGGTCACCTCTCTCAATGATTTTAAAAAAATTAAGCTATGGGCCCCCAAGGGCGAACCCATGGCCAAGGCCATGTACCAAGAGTGGGGTTTTGTAGCCCATTATTCAACGATTGATAAGTTACGCGATAAGCTGGCCAGCAAACGTATTAACGCCTTTCTCTCACCCAGCTCGGCGGCTATTGGTCTCGGCTGGTTCAAGTATGCAAAGTATGTGACCTTTCCCCGGATAACCATCTACAGTGGGGCAATTTTAATCTCGAAAAAAAGCTTTGATAAGCTCAAACCAGCTGAGCAGAAGGCCCTGGTAAAGGCCTGCGAATCAGCAACAAAAGACATGTCTCGCCGGGTAAAGCGGGCTAACAAAAACTCATGGAAGATTCTCAAACGACGGGGCTATACCTTTGTAAACCAGAACAAAGAGATGGGCGCAAACCTGCGCAAAAACTCAAAGAAGGTAGAAAAAAAGCTTATCAAGATGGGTCTTTATTCAAAGAAGTTTCTGAAAAAAGTGCGCAAGCTGCGCAAAACCACGAGGTAAAGCGCCTGAGCCCTGGTTTAAGACTGATCTTTGCGGGTCAGCACCTTATAGGTCACAAGATAAACCAGAACCATGAATACAACAATGACCAAAAATAAAGGTAAGCCCAGAAAAAAGGCATAGCCCGGGCTGATCAAATTATTCATAACAGTCATAAGGGCAAGTCCCACTGCAAAGGCCACGATAAGTGAGAATATTTTGTTGCGTGTCATGTGCGTTGCCTATTAAAGCCGCCTAATCTTGCCGGGCTTCTGAATTTTACTAAGAAGACAAGCAGGCTGCTTCTAGCCGTTATCGGTTCCTCAAAATTGGTAAAAACGAGCAACCTAAACCGCTTCAAGCTTGTCTTCAGTAACCTCTTCAGTCTGAAACTTACAATCGGCGTTCTGGCAGGTTAAAATAATGCCGCTTTTGCGCACCTTCTCACCCATAATTGAATTACACTGCGGGCAGGTATGGGCCGCAGGTTTATCAAGCATGGTAAACTCGCAGCCGGTTTTGGCAAAGTTTTCACAGCCGTAGAAGTTGCGGCCCTTCTTTGATTTTTTGCGCACCACATTGCCCCCGCAGAGGGGGCATATGCCCAGCGAGATACTTTCGGTGTAGTAGCAGCCTTCGATAAAGCCACTGCAACCGATAAAATATCCGTTCTTACCCAGCTTCTTGTAGAGCTCTTTGCTACACTCGGGGCATTCGCGCCCCGTGGGAATACGAATAAGATGGCTGTGATCTTCCATGGTTTCTGAGGCCTTGTTCACATCATCTTTAAAGGGGTGAAAGAAACCACCCAGCATGTTGCGCCAGTCAATCTCGCCCTGGGCAATTTTATCGAGCTTTTGCTCCATCTCGGCAGTAAAATCAAGATCAACAATTTCAGGAAAATGCTTCACCAGCAGATCGTTGACGATACGCCCCAGAGTCGTCGGCAGAAGCTGCCGACCCTTGCGTTCAATATAGGCCCGTTTATCAAGGGTCGCCATGGTGGGCACATAGGTGGCCGGCCGGCCAATACCTGATTCTTCCATCACTTTAATGAGCGAAGCTTCAGTATAGCGCGGGGGTGGCTGGGTAAACTTCTGGGTCTTATTGAGGTCGGCCAGGGCCAGCTTGTCGCCCAGCTCGTAGTGAGGTATATAATTATTCTTATTCTCACCAACCGGAAAGACTGCCCGAAAACCGGCAAAGGTCTGTTTACCTGCAGAGAAGCGAAACAGAAACTTTTCGTTCTCGTCACTGACTTCAATGGTGACCAGCTCATCTTGACCGGCAGTCATCTGCGAGCCTACAAAACGATTCCAGATCAGGGTATAGAGTTTCAGTTGATCTTTGGTAAGATACTCTGCAATACTCTTGGGGGTGCGCTCAACCGCAGTGGGTCTAATGGCCTCGTGAGCATCTTGTGCCGATTTCTTCGCACTGTATTGCTGGGGCTCTTCGGGTAGATATTCACCGCTGAAGTTTTCTTTTATATAACCCCGGGCCATCTCGAGGCCTGCATCTGAAATACGGGTTGAGTCGGTACGCATATAGGTGATGAGACCGGCCACGGCCCCCTCGCCCAGCTCGACCCCTTCATAAAGGCTCTGCGCCACCGACATGGTTTTACGGGCCCTGAAGCCCAGGCGGGTTGAGGCCTCTTGCTGCAGACGACTGGTAATATAGGGTGCGCCTGATTTAATGGTTCGTGTTGAGGTTTTACGTTTACTTACGGTATAACTGGCGGCCTGCATTTCTTTTACCAGACCCTCGACTTCTTCGGCACTGCCAATGGCCGGCTTCTTTTTTTCAACCTGGGCCAGCTTGAAGGCGGTTTCGAGGTCTTTTTTCTTAGCCCCGTCTTTGCTGAAGAAGGCTTCAACTTCCCAATACTCTTGCGGGTTAAAGGCTTCGATTTCTTTTTCACGCTCGCAGATAATATTAAGTGCTGCCGATTGCACCCGGCCTGCTGAAAAACGTTTTGAACCAAACTTTTCTTGTAGAACTGGTGAAATGCTGTAG
>CAZHLC010000124.1:0-1089 GCA_964532545.1 uncultured Leptospiraceae bacterium
GAGGGGGTGGGCAGCAATGTGCTGAAGATTGATGGCCTTGGCAGCTATGACAAGTTAAAGCCCATAAGTCACCGTATCTCACCCGACTACCTTGAAATAGGCAGCTTTGTTTCGATGGCCGCGTTGACAAGTGGCAACCTGCGCATTACCAATGTGGTACCCACCGATTTGCGTATGATCAACGCGGTTTTTGACCGTCTTGGTATTGAACTAGAGCTTGAGAAGCAGGGCAAAGGCTATGACCTGATTGTGCCAGCCGAACAATCACTTGAGGTAAAAACTGATGCCCATGGCGAGATACCAAAAATTGATGATGCCCCCTGGCCGGCTTACCCGGCCGATATGATTTCAATTGCCCTGGTAACGGCAACCCAGTGCAGCGGCACAGTGCTGATTCACGAAAAGCTTTTTGAAAGTCGCCTGTTCTTCGTCGACAAGCTCATCAGCATGGGTGCGCGCATTGTTCTATGCGACCCGCACCGGGCTGTGGTCATTGGCAAGTCACCATTATTTGCTGCAAAAATGTCGTCACCTGATATCAGGGCGGGCATGGCCCTGGTGATTGCCGCTCTTGCGGCAGAGGGTACCTCTGTCATACAGAATATCAACCAGGTCGACCGCGGTTATGCCCAGATTGATGAGCGCCTGCGGGCCCTCGGGGCCCGCATTGAGCGACTGCCCTGAGGTCGTAATATCCCCCCAGCAAAAAGTCTTTACGGGCCCTGATATTTTTTCTATTCGACACCTGTCTTTTGTTGTACCTTAAAACACAAATCTAAACCAGACAGGTGAAATTATATGAGTTTCAATGAATATACTTACGAAGCCGGCGAAGAAAGCCCAGAAAAGAAAATGAGCATTCATGAGAAGATTGCTGAGCGGTTTTTAGAAAACCGTCAGGTTTATTTATGGGGCCCTGTTCAAGATAAAAGCTCAGCGATTATTGTTGAGCGCATGCTCTATCTTGAAAGTACAGACCCCGGCAAACCCATTTACTTTTTTATTAATTCACCAGGCGGGGTGATCACCTCGGGCATGGCCATTTACGATGTGATGAATATGATCAGCTCACCTGTTTATACCATCACC
>CAZHLC010000124.1:1110-8925 GCA_964532545.1 uncultured Leptospiraceae bacterium
CCATACTGTTCTGCGCCGGTGAGAAAGGGCATCGCTATATTTTTAACCATGCCAAGGTGATGATTCACCAGCCGTTGATCAGTGGCCAGATTGTAGCCCCTGCTCTTGATATTAAAATTCATGCTGATGAAATCAAAAAGACCCGCCATGAGCTCAACCGCATTCTGGCTGAGGCTACGGGCAAAACTCTTGCGCAGATCGAAGAAGATACTGATCGCGACTATTATCTCAATGCCGAAGAATCGGTAAAATACGGCATTGCCGATCAGATTCTCAATAAGCTTACCCAGCTGCCGGGCATTGCCGAAGCGCTGGCCAAGGGTAAGTCGTCTGGCAGCACTGCGAAGACTACCAAAAAAGCCAAGAGCACCAAAAAGAAGTAATCAGAGAATCTTCAGGCTCGAAAGAGCCACCAGCGCAAGTAGTGCCCCGACTATCCAGAAGCGGGTCACTACCTTGTTCTCATGCCAGCCCTTGAGCTCAAAGTGATGATGCAGTGGGGCCATCTTAAACACCCGCTTACCGGTCATCTTGAAGTAGGCCACCTGAATAATTACACTCAGTGCCTCGATTACAAAGACACCACCCAGAATCACCAGCAGCAGCTCTCGTTTAATACAGATGGCAATCATACCAATAAGCCCACCGATGGCCAGCGAGCCGGTGTCGCCCATAAAGACCTCAGCCGGGTGTGAATTATACCAGAGAAAACCCACCGAGGCCCCGATCATAGCCGCCAGAATTACACTGAGTTCATTGGCCTCGGGTACGAAGGGTATAAGCAGATACTTTGAAATATCGAGTATACCCGTGAGGTAGGCAATAATCGCCAGAGTCATGAGCACAATGGCTGATATGCCAATGGCCAGGCCGTCAAGGCCGTCGGTCAGGTTCACTGCATTTGATGAACCCACGATAATCGTTACCCAGAAGGGTATGGCAAAGTAGCCGAGGGTCAGCAGCGGGTCTTTTATAAACGGTATATAGAGCTCGGTGGCCATTTCAGGGTGCTCGGCCGTAACATAAGGAAAGAAAAAGACAATCAGAGCAAAGGCACCGGCTACCAGAAACTGCAGTAGAAGTTTCACTCTGGGTGACATGCCTTCAGGAATTTTCAGTATTGATTTACGGTAGTCATCCCAGAAGCCTACCATGGCCAGCAGTATGGTACCCAGGGTAACCGCGATGACATAGTGGTTCTCAAAGTTTCCCCAGAGAAAAGTTGAAACAGCCATTGAAACAATGATCATCAGACCGCCCATGGTGGGGGTGCCTGCCTTGCTATGATGAGACTGGGGCCCATCAGCCCGTATTTCTTCTTTGAATTTGAGCTTTTTCAGAAAATTAATGAAGCGTGGGCCCAGCAGATACATCAGCAACAGGGCTGTGAGCGCTGCAAAAACGGTGCGAAAGGTTACATAGGCAAATATTCTAAAAAACGAAATATCATCTTTGAGAGGAAACAGCAACAAATAGAGCATGATTTGTGGGGCATGCTGAAGAAAGTATGTGAATTGAAAATGAGAAAAGGCCTTTCGTCGGTAATCATGAGATAAAAGCTGTAACCCCGGGTAAGTATTCGACACCTAACCCTAAAAGATAGAAGTTGCATTTTAAATAGAGAGGGAGAAATCACCATGCATGTAGCTATCATTGGCAACGGAATTGCCGGTATTACGACTGCGAACGAGTTGCGAAAACGCGATAAAAAACTGAAAATCACCATAATCTCTGGTGAGTCAGACTATATGTATAGTCGCCCTGCGCTGATGTATATCTATATGCGCGACATGACCTTTCAGAATACCCAGCCCTATGAAAAAAAATTCTGGAAAAAGCAAAAGTACAATCTGGTACAAGACTGGGTAACAGAGATTGATTTTAATACAAAAACTCTGAAGCTGAAGAGCACGGCAGATATAACATATGATAAGCTGGTGCTGGCTACCGGCTCTAAAGCTAATAAATTTGGCTGGCCTGGTCAAGATCTGCCAGGCGTGCTTGGTTTCACCAACCTGGCCGAACTTGAAGAGTTAGAAGAACGCACCGCGGGTATGGGCCAAGACAACCGTGTGGTAGTGGTCGGTGGCGGTCTCATCGGCATTGAGGTCGCTGAGATGATGCACCGGCGCAAGATTCCCTGTACCTTTCTGGTGCGCGAAGAAACTTTCTGGAATGTCGCCCTTGGCCCTGATGAAGGTCGTATGGTTCAAGAAGAAATCGATGATCACCATATAGATCTGCGTATGCAGACAGAGTTGAAGCAGATTAATGCCGGGCCCGATGGGCAGGTAACCTCGGTTGAAACAAATAAAGGCGAGACCATAGACTGCCAGGTTGTGGTACTGACGGCCGGGGTTTCACCCAATATTGATCTGGTGAAAGATACAGACCTCGAAGTTGAGCGGGGTATCAAGGTGAACCGGCAGCTTGCAACAAATATCACTGATGTGTATGCGGTCGGCGACTGTGCCCAGCACCCGCCAAAAACTGAAGGTGGCCGGCCCATAATCGAAGCGCTGTGGTATACCGGTATTATGCACGGTAAGGTGCTGGCCGAGAACATCATGGGCGGCCAGGCCGAATATGACCGGGGCATCTGGTATAATTCAGCCAAATTTTTTGAGATAGATTACCACACCTATGGGCTGGTAGGCCACCGTCTTGAGGGTGAGCAGGAATTCTATTTCAGAGTACCCGGTGAGCGCAAGAGTATTCGTATTATTCATGTTGATAATAAGGTCGTGGGTTTTAACCTGCTGGGCATTCGATACCGCGATGCCGTCTGCCGCAAATGGATTGCTGAAGAAAGATCTCTCGCCTACGTTATGGAAAACCTGCATGAAGCCAATTTCGACGGCGAGTTTCATAAAAAATACGAAGCAATTTTTAAAGATCACTATGCCAGAGAGGTAGCCTCATGAAAGGTATTTTAAGTTCAGTTCGCAACCGGGGAATTTTTGCCTGGCTGCTGGCCCTTGTGCTGATCAGTTTCTATGTGGTTCTCTACTGGGGCCCAGACATAGACAGAATTATTCAGAAAAACCGGGCTTCGCTGGTGATCATTGATGCCAAACAGCAGCAGCTTGCAGTCGAGAGCGCAACCAATCCGTGGAACTTTAAAGGCCCCGACTATGTTCACCCTGATTTGAAACCCGAATACGTACAGGCGGTGAAATCTATGCGGGGCGGTTTTGTTACCCAGCACCTGGTTAATGGGGCTACCAATCTGTTGAACCCGCTTTCTGAGCTCATGAGAGGCGAGGGCCACAAGGCTGATCGCTGGTTTCTTTATGGCTTTCTTTATACCTTCTTTGTCATTGTGATGGGTATTCGTTTTTTCTTTCGCTGGAAAAAATCAAGGTACCAGATCTGGCGCACGGCCTCTGTGATTTTCTTTCAAACAATCGTGGCTTTTATTATTCCGGCGGTGCTGGTCTATGCGAACACCAAAGAGTTTTACTTTCATTACTTCTGGCCCCTGAAAATGGAGTATTTTTATCCACAAGATTTGAAAAGCCTGCCTACCGTAATGGCGGTCTGGGCGGTTATTATGGCCTTCGTTGCGGTGCCCGTGTTGACCTACTTCTTTGGCAAACGCTGGTATTGTTCATGGGTCTGTGGCTGCGGTGCTCTGGCCGAAACCGCTGGCGACCCCTTTCGCCATTTATCAGATAAGTCTTCAACAGCATGGCGGGTTGAGCAGATCACCGTTCACTCAGTACTGGTGCTGGCGGTGATTGCCACAGCT
Source organism: uncultured Leptospiraceae bacterium (assembly GCA_964532545.1). Taxonomy (GTDB): domain Bacteria; phylum Spirochaetota; class Leptospiria; order Turneriellales; family CAZHLC01; genus CAZHLC01. Next base: position 4,862 of record CAZHLC010000124.1, read on the forward strand.
CTACTCTTTATCAATGAGTTCAGAGGCGTTAAAGACGGGTTTGCTGAATTTGCCTTCGGGGTAAAAAAATGGTATGCCTTTTTTATTGCCTCGGGTTTCGCAGGCGTGGTGGGCACTGGGTTTTATCCACTGGCGGGCTCACGGGTCTGGTGTCGGTTTGGCTGCCCCCAGGCAGCCCTGCTTGGTCTGCTGCAGGTGATGTTTTCGCGTTTTCGAATTACCACCAATGGCGACCAGTGTATGTCTTGCGGTAACTGTTCGACCTACTGCGAAATGGGTATCGATGTACGTTCGTATGCCATGAGCGGCAAAGACATTGTGCGGGCTTCTTGCGTGGGTTGCGGCATGTGTGCTTCAGTCTGCCCCCGGGGCGTGCTGAAACTCGAAAACGGGCCCCGCACTGCTAAGCTGGGCTAGTAACTTACCTGTCAATTTTTACTGACCGCACCTTCAGCATAAAGGCCTGGGCAGCGGCCCCGGCCTTCGCCCCGGCCGCTGCGGGTCGCTGTTTGGTCGACTGCGGGTAATAGAGTTCAATTAAATCATTGCTCACCGGAAATTCTTTTGGTCTGCGGGGTGAATAGCCATCGGTGATACTGACCCAGCCAACGGGGCGGATAAAGGCCTGCAGCACTGAAACCGGCGCCTTACGGCTGATCTGATAAAAAACCGTCTCGCGGGCCGGTACCCCCTGGTCGCGCAGAAAAAGCTGTGAAAGCTTAAGCGAGGTATTCTCTTTTTTCAACCATGCGATCATCTGGTAGGGGTGGGTACCCAGCTGCTTCTGCTGCCACTGGTCGGCCATCTTCTTACTCTGCTGTTTAAGATTCTGACCAAACTGCTCTGTGCCCAGATATACCATGGTATGATTCGGTGAGCCCGAGCTGTCATAGTAGGCTTTAATTGATTTTTTATTAAATATGTGGGTCAGGTTAAAAGTGGTAAGATTTACACTGAAGTCGAATGAGCTGGCTTCATCTGTGGGGGCAAATTTATGGGCAATCAGCGATTCACCGGCATGGCGCCTTTTCAGGCGTATGCGGGGTTTAGCTCTGAAACGCCGGTGGCGCTGGTGGGGGTTAAAGGGTATACCCATGACGCTGCTTTCAAAGCGGGTTTCGTTTTTGCGTTGCTTATCGTTCCACACAAAGTTGAAAAGCATAGTGCCCTCAAGAATATAGTTTTTTCTCGAGGCTGCCACATAGTAATCTGATTCAATATAGTCAATGGCCAGCACCTGGCCAGGCTGACTCACATAAAGGTTACCTTTGATAAACTGTACGCCATAGCTTTTTTCAGGCAGGGGTACAAAGCTCAGCACTTCACCGGTGGCGGGGTCTAGTTTATTGGCACGCTGGTTTTTATCAATGGCCCATAAACTGCCTTTATAGAAGGTTGCGCCTCTAACCCGGTCAAAGGCTGGTCGAAATGAACCGAAGAATTCTTTTTTAACCAGATCATAGCGGTAAAAACGTTCAGTCTTGCGGTCAAAGATATAGGCCAGGTTGCCATCGATGGCAATTGATACCGGGTCATGCAGAATCGACACCTGAATCTTTTCAACCAGATCACCATTTATGGGATTGATCAACCAGATATAACGGGGGTAAACTGAAACCAGATACTCACGCCAGAAGGCAATGTCACGCACGCCGGGCAACCGCAGGCTGCGCACCCGGGTATATTTTTTATCATTCAGGTCATAACCAGAAAGCACCCGGTTCTTGGCGTCAGTGACCCATATGAACTTGCCATCATAGGCCAGGCCCAGGGGAACTTCAGAGTTCAGTTTGATGTTCTGGGCCGATAGCACAGTGCTACCGGCCAGAAAGAAAGCCAGAAACTTACTCTTCATCAAAGAAAATCAGGGTGGCGCCAGCCAGGGCACTAACCGGTGCGATGAATGGGCCAAACAATGGCACCAGTAGAACAACAAAATGTGCTACCCCGAGGCCGTGCATTTCGGGTTTATAGGCTTTGGCCCGCTCGTTGCGTTCTGCCATGGTCTGCGAGTGTTTCTCAAGCAGATACTCGAAGATGCCCCGACCGAGAAAATAACCGTCAACGATAGCCATCATAAAGGGCTGAATAGGGCCGGTAAAAAAAGATAAGAATAGAAAAACTAATTCGATAAATAGAAATTTGAGACCTACCCAGACGCCAATAAGTGCGTTCTTTAAATCTTTGGCCAGCGAAACTTCGATGGCCTTGCCGGTGAGAATAATCTCACACTTGCTGAGCAGCGGCCCGAGAAAGGGTATAACTACAATGTTGGCCACTTTGCGGTAGGTGATGATTGAGATAAAGAACGAGACGCCCAGGGTCGCAACCAAGACGGCGAAATTCAATAACCACCCCAGGGTGCCGCTGATATCACCAATTAACTCTGTAATAAAGTTATACGAGAAAACTGTCAGCGAGGCCGTAATGCCCACAAACAGCGCCAGGCTGACCGTACCGGGAAAAATCACGTACTTCCATAGTTTGTTATCGTTGATAAAGCTGAAACCCTTGAAAAACGAACTGAAACCAGTGAACCAGCGTGCTATACCACTGGCCCCTTTTTTTATCGTGCTCATGAGTCTAAAGAGCTAAAAATAGAGCGATCTGTCAAGATTTATCGTCTTTCTTGAAAAGGCGCCAGTAAACAACCCTGAGCCACCAACCAAAAATAATGAACAGGCGGTACCAGCGATGGGGTCGATTCAGGGCCCGCCATAGCCAGGTATAGCCCCGCACCTGCAGAGAATCAGGGGCTTTTTTCTTTTTGCCCGCCATAATATCGAGTGAACCGCCCACATTGATCAGTACCGTATTACCCAGGGTGTCGCGGTGTTTCAGCAGCCATTTGAGCTCTTTTTCAAAACCAAGGCCCAGAATAATCATATGGGGGTCGGTTTTTTTCAGAGCCTCAACCACCCGCTCTTCGCCGCCCTCGCCAAAGTAACCACTGTGGCGGCCTACGATGCGCAATCTGGGAAAAGACCTTTTCAGATTAAAAAACAGTTTTTCAAGAACAGTGTCAGTACCACCAACGATGAAAACCGTATATTCTTTGGCCTGGGCCAGGCGAATCAGGTTCATAGTAAGGTTGATAGTAGTGACTGTCTCGGGCAGCTCTTTTCGCACCATGCGAGACATCCATAACATTCCCGAGGCGGCCGGTAGATTAATAAAACTCTGCCTGGCCAGAGGCAGAAACTTTTTTGAGCCGGTTACCCTTGCATAACGAAAGGGGTCAAGAGGCAGTATATGTTGCACCCCGCTCTTAACCTTCTGGCTGCGTATTTCTTCGATACGCTCAAGTACAAGGGCAATCAGCTCTTGACCCGTGGCATGATAGAACTCTATACCGCCGACTTCGACCCGCTTGAGGTTGCGGGTCTCGACGCTGCGGTATTGCATGATGGGGTCATCGTCTTCTTTTGACGAGACATGCATTACGTTGATTGGTTCGTTTTCGTTCATCTTCAATTAATGATTATTGATCTTACAATTTCACTGATTATGCGCGCGTCATCTTCTTCAGGTGCTTCAGTGCTGTTGTACAGCGCTAAAATAAATGTATTATCGCGCTGCAACATACAGGCCATGTAGAAATGATCACCTATGTAATATTCATGGGGAACCATTCGGTTTTCACCCAGTGAAAATTCTGAAATACTCTCGCGGTCATAGGTAACCTGTTGCTGGTCGAGAAAGAGGGCCATTTTATCTGCGAGAGTTTCACCCAGCAGAAAAGGAAACTGACTGGCCTCTTCATTCAGGTTCTGCTGTGAGCCGATTTTGGCTGCAAATACCTGCAGTGCGCCCTTGCCAAACAGTGGGTCAAAAAAAGCTGGAATGTTTTCAACGACCTCATATTCCCACAGGCGGGGGTATTCAAGGGAGTACCAGCCGTTGGCTGATGAGAAGCTCTGTATTTTTGTCTTAGACTGCATGGTCGCTATTGGCCGAATTTTTTATTTTTCAGGTACGAGTACTGGGTGGGCAGGCCGTAGAGTCTGATAAAACCCTCGGCGTGTGACTGATCATAAACATCTTCTTCTTCAAATGAGGCAAGG
>CAZHLC010000125.1:0-8870 GCA_964532545.1 uncultured Leptospiraceae bacterium
TGTATTGCTTTTGCCAGGCACGGCTTGCGGGTCAAGGCGAAAATCGATGATCAGCCAGGGGTAGTCTGTTTAGAAAAAGGCAATGCCAACCGAAAGACTGGTTTGAATTATGCGGTCATCTTTCGAGACGGCTTCGTTGTTTACAATAATCGGAACCACTTCATCGCCGCTTATGGCAAACCGCTGTCTTAAAAGAAAAAGATGAACACCAAACTCAATGTACCATACATGTCGTTTGCTGTTCAGGCTGTTGAAAACGTTACCGATGGCAAAGCCAATCATTGTGCCTTCATTATGAATACGAAGGTCTCTAAGTGCAGGATAACGATCAAAACCATTGAGAAAAAATCCCACAGACTGTGCGGCCCCCTGCATCATGCGCAGGTAGGGGTTGAAATTGTTCGTATGCTTAACCCCCGGTAGCCTGGCCCGCATACCCCAGTAAAAGGCTGAGTTCCACGAAAAATAATCAATGTCTTCGATTCTGGTTCCGAAACCTTCGAGGGGAACCTGCCTGAAGTAATTAAAACCTACCAGTGAACCAATCTCAAAACCAATGGCATCAAAGGCCCAGTAGCCCAGGTGGGTTTGAATACTGGGGCCTGCTGCTCCGCGGTTTCGCAGGTTATCAGTTATGTATAATGAACCAGTTAGACCGCCACCGAAGAGAAAATACCAACCGTCTTGCCAGTTGGTTTTCAGATGGCGGCCATTGTCACCTGTGTCGGGTTCGGCATAGACCAGCGATGTATTGCCAAGTAGTAACAACAGGGTAGCCAGGCGCAAGAATAGTCTCATTAGAAGCGGGCCCCTATTTGTAGCATGGCGTTTTCTTTTGAAATGCGAATCATTGACCCGGGCACAAGGCGGTAGGGGTTTAACAGATAGCCCAGAGTTTTAAAGGCCCAGTGTTTCTTCTTCAGAAAATAGACAGACAGATAATCAAGGGGAAAGGCCACCACGGCACCAAGAATAGGCGTTTGGTAGAGGTCTTGGTAGCTTGGGGGTTCGGTTATGGTCTCAATGGTGAACTCAAACATAAAAGATGAGAAGGTAGACCAGAAAAGGCTCGAGATTCTTGAATAGCCCCTTGAGCGAAACCACAGAACATAGTTGCTGCCCGATACAGTATGCAAAACGAGATTAAAGTCATAGCTGTCTTTATCAAGGTGAGCCTTGCCAATATTGGTATACCAGTTACGAAATGAGCCTTTTTCTCTGATCGTTTCATGTTGGCTTATATAGTAGGTGCCCCACTGCGCGGCATATACAAGACCGAAATTAAGAGCTTTTTCACCGGTAGAAATTTGCCTGTTTTCAGCCCACAGGCTGCTTGCAGATAATACAATCAGGGCAAGGCACAATATCTTTGTCAAAATTTTCACTGTAAATGAACTTCGTGGTTTTCTTTTATTTGCTCAGAGTGAGAATGCCAGTCAACTGGCAATCAGGTTTTTATTTTTGCAGATAAGGGCCGCTTAGCTGCTCAAAATCGATTTACAGCCGGTCTTTAGCTTAAAGTCTGCTCAGATTATAAACTGAACGGCGGAGCTTCTAATATGGCTGATGAAACCTATAAAATACTGATTGCTGACAACCTTGCCGAAGAGGGCGTTGAAATTCTCAAAAAGGCTGGCTGCTTTGAAATTGATTATCGTAAGAAAACTGAACGGGCCGATTTGTTAAATGATATAAAAGATGTACATGGGCTGATTGTACGGTCGGCTTCAACAGTTGACCAAGAGGTGCTCGACAAAGCTGAAAAGTTGAAAGTGGTTATTCGAGCAGGGGTTGGCGTTGATAACATTGATATTCCCGCATGTTCGCAGAAGGGCATCGTGGTAATGAATGCCCCCGGTGGTAATTCAATCTCAACCGCTGAGCAGGCCATTGCTCTGATGTTTGCTACGGCCCGCTATACGGCAGTTGCAGACCAATCAATGAAGCAGGGCAAATGGGAAAAGAAAAACTTTAAAGGTACCCAGCTGACTGGTAAGACGCTGGGTGTGGTTGGCCTGGGCCGCATTGGCAAAGAAGTGGTTAAACGTGGCAAAGGTCTGCAGATGAATATTCTGGGTTTTGACCCCTATATTCCCAAACAGAACCTTGAACATCTGCAGATTGATCTGGTTGATATTGATACTATAATAGCGAATTCTGATTTTATTACTGTACATACTCCCCTGACAGAAACTACCCGTGGTTTGATCAACAAGGGTAACCTTGATAAGTTGAAAGACGGTGCCCGTCTGATTAACTGTGCCCGCGGTGGTATCTATGATGAAGATGCTCTGGCTGAAGGCCTGAACTCTGGACAGATCGCCGGGGCGGGCATTGATGTCTTTACTCAAGAGCCCCCACCTGAAGATTTTCCTCTGCGCGAAGCCAAGAACGTTGTACTGACCCCGCATCTGGGTGCATCAACTGATGAAGCCCAGATCGAAGTGGCGAAAGAAACGTCGCAAGAAATGGTTGATTACTTTACCGAGGGCGTAGCGCGCAACTCGTTGAACTTTCCTACCCTTGACCCACAAGAAATGGATGCTCTGGCCCCCTGGTTCAGTCTCTGTGAAAGACTGGGTGAATTTGCCTCGCAGACTCTTGAAAACCCGGTTAAAAGTATTAAGATGCAGTTCTTTGGTGAGATTACCGACCTGAACCTCAAACCACTTGAGATTGCCATGGCCAAGGGCGCCCTCGCTCAGGCCTTTGGTGAAGAGGTAAACCTGGTGAATGCACCGGTACTGGCTGAAGAGCGGGGTATCGATATTCAGATTAAAAAAGAAGACACCGGCGATGCCTCGGTGCTGCGGGTTAAATTCAGCAATTCATCAGAAGAGCTGCAATTGCGTGCTACAGTTAACTTCTCTGGCGGAACCATCATCGGTATTAACAACCTGCCTCTCGAGTTTATTCCCGAGGGTAATCTGCTGTTTATCAAAAACAAAGACGTGCCCCGGGTTGTGGGCGAGCTGGGTCATATTCTGGGTGAAAAAGATATTAATATCGCCTCGCTGCACCTCAGTCGCGATGCCAAGGGTGGCACTGCCTTAACTGTGATTCAGGTTGACGGTGACGTTCCTGATGAGTTACTTGATGCACTCAGGGCGAAAGAGTTTATCGTAACGGCCCGCGGCATCAAAATTCATGCATGAAAGAATTTGTATTTGATAAAGGCGTCTACCAGCAGATCTGCCAGCAGGCCGAAGCTGAATACCCCTCAGAAAGCTGTGGCTGGGTAATTAAGCAGGCTGATGGCAGTCAGGTTTACCACCCTGCTGAAAACCTGCAAGATAAGTATCACAAACTAGACCCTGAGGCCTACCCGCGCACTTCGAAAGAAGCTTTTTTAATGAATACCCTGAAATTGACTAGGTCAATTGATGAGGCTGTGGCAGCTGGGGGTAGCCTGTATTCTATAGTTCATTCGCATATCGATGTAGGCGCTTATTTCTCGGCCGAAGACAAACACCAGATGTCGCGCGATGATGAAGAGGTTTACCCTTCTGAGAATTACCTTGTTGTGGCAGTCAAAGAAAAGAAAATCGACGCCAACGCCGTATTTTATTACGATCAGCAGAAAAAAGACTTTATCGAAGCAAAAGTAGTCTTTGACTGATGTGAAAAGTTATCACGACATTCAGGTGCTCTTTCTCGGGCAGAAATATCTGGCCCGACTTTATGGCGATTTTCTCGAAATTACCGATCTTAATCAGAAACTGACCCGGGCAGATATAACCCGCTTTCGCATCTGGCCGATAGGCAACTATCATGTCTATACCAGCAACCCGGCCTTCGGGCATTTTCAAATTATACCTCATCGTCAGGTCGCCCGCTGGCTTGACAAGTTTTACTTTGCGCGCCAGGTGCTACTGGCCTTTATTTTCATTGCCTCAACCGCCCTGGCGCTCTATGTGCTGCCCACCAGCCAGTGGTATGGGGCAGTCTTGTTTGGCTTTGGTAATCTCTTGATGGCCTGGCTTTTTCTGCGCTGGCTGCGTTTGCCGGTGCGCAAAATCTTCAGCTATGCCAGCGCTCTGTTTCTGCCCTATGCGCTGGCGACTTTCTATGTGTTCCCTTTTGCGTGGGTGCTCTACGTTCTTTTCTTCGTGAACCTGTTTATCTGCCTGTTCTTTGTTTATCTGCCGCCCACGAGTATCAAACCAGCCAAGTTCTTTATGGCAATCTCATGGGTGTTATTTTCGTTTGCAAACTACAACTGGATGCTTTTCACACTGAGTACTTTGCAGGCCAGAAGCGCCCAGGAGGTCAACAGCGGTAGCAAACTGCAGCTGCTGAAAAACCCTGATCGCATAAAAGTGGGGTCTAACGAATGGGTAGTGCCCATTATCTACAAGGCCAAAGAGTATGCTACTTTTGACCGGCTGGCCAAAACCCGCTCGCTGCTGCACGATCTCAGCCCGTATCGTATACAACACGTTCTCAAATACAATCAGGGTAAACATCAAATACTGATATCAACCAGTAAGATGTCAGTTAGCAATACCCTTTCGCTCAACCAGGTGTATCTGAAAAATGGCAGCCAGTATCTCTGGTCTCTGTTCATGGCTGAGAGCACCCGATATGATATGCCGGTGAAAGAACTGGGTTTAAAGGCTACTCTTGTAGGTTATCTATTATTTGACTTGAGTGCCCTGAAAAACCGGCTGCTCTTCAACGTAGTGGTTCCCATAAAAGAAGGTGTTTATCTTAAGGGCAGTATCGTTTTTTCATTTATGCTCAATGAAGAAGAGTCGCCCGAAACGAATTTGCTGGCCATTGTTGACTCTTTTAAGAAAGCTATTAAAGCGAAGAGCCCGGCAAACCAAAAATAAAAGCCTGGTCTTCGTTAAATTCGGTTACGCCCTCAGTTGAAACCGGCAAAGCGATAAGGTACCAATAGTCGCTCTGTGCACCCCGGTTTACTTTTTTAACAGAGCGGGCCAGCACTCTGACCTTTACCAGGCTGCCACTGTAGCGCAGGCTGTTTTCGCTGGTAAAACCATCTTTAAACAGCATTAAGCGATCTGTAAAATCAGGCCGTTTATACAGCACAGTCTCGGCTTGCAGGTTGATGGCCCGCTTATCTGTGGTTACCAGTTTAAGCTCGTCGAAATTGCGCTGCTGGCCCCGGGGTATGGGGTGGGCAGAGTTCCAGAAAATGATGCGGCCGCTGTTACAATAGAGTTTGGTCATATATTCGAAACCTTCAACCGAAGGCCGATAGGCGCAGCGCAGGCGCTGGTATTTTCTATTGTTACTGTTATTAAGCTGGGCCAGCTTCAGGTGTATGCGGCCATTGATAATCTGATAGCTGCCCTGATCGCTGTTCTGCCCCAGGCGTTCAAGTTTAAAGCCCTGGGCGTTGAATCTGATCTGGGCATCAAGTTGCTGCTGATTTTTCCATTTTGATTTTTTTAGTAGAGCAGGGGTAGCTTCGAAGTCAAGGTAGCCGCTGAAGAACCAGCCAATGGTTCGACCAACCCGTACTTGCACCCAGACACCGGGCAGGTTTTCTATGTTCTGCCATTTTGCGCTGTCATTTAAATATGTGACTTTGGTGTTGAGGCGCAGCCGTTTGAGTTTTTTTGCCTCGAGTGAAGGCTTCTCGCGTAAAAAGCCATAATTAGAATTGACCCGCATCTTGCGATGGTGGCTCTTTTTCATCAGGGGGGCCAAATAGGCCCCCGGGGTCAGTTCAATGCTGTTGATCGGGGTGGTGCTCTGTCGAGTCGCCACCCTGGCTTCAGAAACCTGCTTTTTTTCTTTCTTCTTGCGCTTTTTGGCAATGATCGTTTTCTTCTTACGCCTGCGGCGTACCCGTCGTTTGCGTGGCCTGCGGTGTTTTCTTCTGGCAATACGACGTTTGCGGCGGCGCTTTCTTTTCTTGCGCGACACTTTACGGCGCCTGCGTTTTTTGACCCGCTTTTTGCGATAGGTGCGAGCCACCTTTTTTCTGTTCTTTACGCCTTTTTTGGCACTAATTACTGTGCCGGGTAAGATAAAGATAAGGGCGAGTAGCCAGATTAATAGTCTTTTGGCCATGAAAGTCTGAACCTATCTCTTATATCGGCTGTCAAATTATTACATGAATAAGAAGATTTTTACGTTTGTTATGCTTGGTCTGCTCATAGCCCCCTGGGTAGGGGCTGCAGAAAAACCCAGCATAATAACCTGGCGTATTCTGCGCAAACTGAAGAAGCGTAATCATATTCCGCCGATTATTCAGAGATTTAATGGTAAGCAGGTTCTTATTCGCGGTTATATGGTTCCCCTTGAAGGTGACAGTGTGGGTGATGTCACTGAGTTTCTACTGGTACCAGCGGCCGGCATGTGTATTCACCTACCCCCACCCCCAGCCAACCAGATGGTCTTTGTGCGCATGAAAAAAGATAAAAAGGCCAGCCATACGTGGCAGGCCGTCAAGGTCACCGGCAAGCTTAAGGTTTCAACCCGCACCCATCAATACGGGGCGGCGCACTATGAAATCACCGCAGAGCGTGTAAAATAGTTCATTTTTCTTAACTATTCAAACCTACTGAAGCGTCTAATGGTATGACGCGAGTAGAGAGTAAGGTGAGCCTTGATTGGCAATTTCTAAAAAATTCAGATAATAGTGAGAAGCATTGCATCTATGCATATTTGCAGGGTGATCAGATTCTGTATGTTGGCGTTTCAAACGGTAAGAGCCTGCGTGAATGCTGGAGCAGCCGCGACAAGGCCCTACTGCAGAATTTAGCCCAACAACCTGACCGGGTAAAAGTAATTTATGCGGCCCTTGATAAGCCCAGTTTGCTGCAGAAGATCAAGGCCATACTGTTATTTGAAGAAACTCCCCCGGCGAATCAAGATACGATTAATCTGCCTGACGACCTTGGGCTTATTTGTAATGGCCCCTGGCCGGGTAAGAGCGAATACTGGGTTTGAGCTCAAACCTGACAAACCTGTTATTTTTTTCTTTACCACCTCGGCAGACAGACAGAATTGTCTGTTAAGCTTGGGTTAACCAAAAAGTCGCAAGGTGCGAAACCCCTGAGGTTTGCCAGGCAAGCCCATGGCCCCTGTGGGGCTCGCTTTCGCACCTTTCGCCGCCCCAAGCGGCGATACGCGCCTTTTGGGTTAACCTAATTGGAGGGATTAATGAGAAATGTAACGATCATTGGTGCCAGTGAAAATAAACACGGCATTTTAAAGAAACAAACGGTGCGTGATATGATTGCCGAAGTTGGTAACGGCGCGATCGCAGATGCGGGTATTGACCGCAAAGATGTTCAGGCCCTTTATATGGGCAATTATAACGGTAATGCACTAAACCATCAGAATACCCTGGCAGCTCTGGCCGCGACTTCACTTGGTCTGCGCAATGCTGCTTCTATGAGAGTAGAAGGGGCCTGTGCCTCAGGTGGCATTGCCTTTCGTCAGGGATACATGGCTGTAGCCTCGGGCATTTATGACACCGTAATGGTTATGGGCGTCGAAAAGATGAACGTGCCCTTCGATGATGTATCGGTCGATAACCAGATTCAGGCTGCGCTTTCAGGTGTAGACTATAAGTACGAAGGCGGTTATGGAATAAACGGCTCAAACATGTTTGCCCTGTTCGCCAATCGCCACATGTATGAGTACGGCACAACCCGCGAGCAGCTGGCTGACGTGGCCGTGAAAAACAAATATCACGGCTCACTCAACCCCTATGCCCAGAAGCAGCGCGAGATTACCAAAGAAAAAGTAATGAAATCGCCCATCATCAGTTCGCCATTCAGCACGCAAGAGGTTTCACTTGTTTCAGATGGTGCCGCTGCGGTGATTATCACTACTTCAGAAAAAGCAAAAGAACTCAAAGACAAGCGCGTGCGCGTGCTTGGGTCAGGCCACGGTGGCGGCTCATTCACTATTGCAGATCGCCGCTCAACCACCGAGATGGATGCTACCATAAACGCAGCTAACGAAGCTTTCAAAATGGCAGGTCTGCAGCGTGAAGACATCGATGTGCTTGAATGCCATGACTGCTTCAGCTTTACTGAGATTATGAATATCGAAGATCTTGGCTTTGTTGAAAAAGGTAAGGGCGGCCCTTTTACTGCTGACGGCCATACACGACTGGGTGGCAAGCTGCCAGTGAATACGTCAGGCGGCCTCTCAGCCAAGGGCCACCCAATCGGTTGTACTGGTGTAGGCCAGGTTGTTGAAATGACCTTTCAACTGCGCGATGAATCAGACAAACGTCAGGTAAAAGATGCCAAACATGCACTTACTCATGTGCTGGGTGGCCCCGGCGCAGTCAGCACAGTACATATTTTAGGCAGGGAAGACTAATGAGCGAAGCACTAAAAGGCCTTGAATGCGGCAGCTGCGGTTTTAAACACCCCGAGGGTATCAGCGTATGCCCCCGCTGTGGTTCGGCCGAGCTGAAAGAATTTGATTCATCTGGCAAAGGCGAGATTTACACTTATACTGTTTCAACCTTCGTACCAGCAGGCCGGCACAAGCACCGTGCCCCCTATGTGATTGCGGTAGTTGAAACTGAAGAGGGCATGCGCCTTTCAACCATCGTTGACGATGCCGATGTAGAGAAAGTTAAAATCGGTGACAAGGTCGTTTTCGATAAGATTGAAGAAGGCACAGGCCCGCTCTTTAAGGTTGCTTAAAGGGGCGGATATATTGTGTTGATGCGGGGCCGGCGGGGCATGTAGAGCACATGTACCTGTTGGCCCACTTCTCTCTGACCCGCCGAGTCGTCTAGACTGCTGGCCACCCCTTGAAACTTACCACCTTCGGCCTGAAACTGGTAAGTCACATTCCAGGGTGAGCGACCGTTAATGCGTACGTTGTAATTCTGTGCTACGTTCGAGATTGTGCCCATGGTAGCA
>CAZHLC010000126.1:0-8837 GCA_964532545.1 uncultured Leptospiraceae bacterium
CTGGTACTGGCAGGTCAAGGCCAACATCGGTGGCAAAGAAGAGATCTCTGGCATTCACACCCTCAAGATTGTGAAATCACCGCCTATTCGTATCTTCAGCCCCGACGAAGATGAGACCATCAAGGGCAAAAAGGTTTCTTTTCGCTGGCAAAAACCAAAGAGTGGGGCAACTGTCACTTTTACTCTGGCACGTGATGCTGGGTTTCGCAAGGTCGTAAAGAAGGTCAATACTGTTAACCCATCAATTGATATAAGCGGGCTACCTGCGGGCACTTACTACTGGCGGGTTAAGGCTAACTATGGTGGTCGCCTGATCAAAGATCGAACCCGGGGCTATACTAACAGTTTTCACTTTGGTAAATCAAGCGACGAAAATGAAGAGCCTGTCAAAGAATCTCAGCTTATTGTTGTTGAAAATGTTAAGCAGAAAGATCTTGAAAGGGTCAAAGAGGGCCGCGAAACCCTGCGTTGGCGCAAGAAGAACAATGCGAAAGAATATAACGTTAACGTTTCAGACAATCGAACTTTTGAGAATTCGGTTCTGAAGAAGAATACCCGCAAGAATTACGTTACTTTACCCAAAAGCCTCAACGAAAAGAAATACTACTGGAAAGTTACCGCCAAAGACAGCAAGGGCAAAACAACCGGGCGCTCTCGAGTGCAGACCTTCAAAGTTGTTAAGGGCGAAAAAAGGCTGGCCCAGCCACGCGGCCTGAGAGGCCCCCGCGGCAGGGTCGAAATGGCCGAAGACACTACTCTGCGTTTTCGCTGGGCGAAAGTTTCAGGCGCAAAAAGATATCTTTTTCAGCTGATCAATGCCCGAAACGGGCGGGTAATTTATCAAGAGAGAACACGGGCCAATTACCTCAACTTTTCTGCCAGAAAAGTTCGCCAGAGAGGCGCCATTAGCTGGCGCGTAAGGGCAGAGCAGCAGAAGACCAACAGCAGGTTCGCCAGGGGCAGATTTGTAGCGGTTGAACCCTCTTTGTTGAAGCCGCCTAAGGTAATAAAGGTATCAGTTAAACCGAAGTGATCAGCGCAGCGTTTTGCTGACGCTGTTACCCAGCTTATCAGAAAACTTAATAGTCGGGGTTGAGATGGCCTCATTAATCTTCTTCTGTATTTCATCTGAGATTCTGAAAGTACCCAGAGCAAGACCTTCGTAAAGCTTCTGGCCACCGGCGGTTATTTCAACGGTGACCGGGTCGCTGATGTCTTTGATGTAGTAAGTATTGCCAACTTTTTTAACCTCAGGTTTAATAAGGTCAAATTTAAAACGCAGCTTTTTAGGGGCCTCTTGATTACCAGAGCGATCTACGGCAAAGTACTCAAGTTGAATCAGCTGCCCCGACTTTTCAATATAGGCCGATTTCAAAAGCTTTTCTAAACGATTCAATTCTTTCTGCCTGATGAAGGGGGGCTGCACAAGTTTACGCTTCAACTCATCGCCAGACTGCAGTCTGAAATAGAAACCATCGATGCCTGAACCCAGATCTTTGCCCCAGAGACGCACGCCTGTTTTCTCACCAAACCAGAACAGACCGTTGTCATAATAAAACGGTGGGTACATTGATATATCGCTTTGAGGTTTCGTCAGGTCGACACGGAACTTTAAATCGTGCAGCAGAATATACTTACCGTCATCTGCATTTTTTGTATAAACTTTAAGATGGTATTCTTTTTCTTCTTTGAATTCGAGATGGGGCTTGTATTCTGCAATCTCTGACCCATTAAGACTGTAATAGAGTGGTCTCTCTTTTGAGAAACGGTTTAAATCAAGTTTGTCACCCTTGAGGTAAAGTACCTTACCATAGATACCCTTATCAACTTCTGAAAAGAAAACATTGACGGGGTCAACCTGGTCAGATAGCACAAGTTTAGGAATTGCGTGCACCGTAGACCAGTCACCGGCCTCGTCGGCAATTGATCTGATACGAAAGAACTCACACTCACGGGGAATCAGGCCCCGAAAAGGTGATGAGGTAATCTGTACCTTGCGGTAACAGGCCTTGTCTGCTGTTGTGGTTTGTTTTGTTTTGAACCACTCAATCTCATATTGGCGGGCACCTGTTACTTCACTGAACTGAATTTCAACCCGCTTAAGTTTTGACAGGCGCCCCTGACCATATAGCAGAGCACTGGTAAAAATCACGGTCAATGTCAATAAAAGTGTGCGCATGGCTGAATTTCTTACGTCATGTCAAAGTCTCAAGCTGGCATGTCTAGAAATTTGTTTCAACTCTTTGAGAACAACAGATTGCCCAGCGCAGCTTTCTGATTCAAGAATTGTCCGTAAGACCCCTGCCAATGCAGCAGCCCGTCTGCAAAAACACCCACATGGGTTACCCCGGGTAAAATCTCGTCTGCATAGTGAGTTGTCATTACAAACGGATAATCTGCCAGCCAATCTATGAGAAATTTTCGATAAGCCTTATCAAGGCCATTGAAGGGCTCATCTAAGAGCAGTAAATCAGGCTCTTTTAAAAGAGCTCTTGCAAGGTTGATTATACGGGCCTCCCCAGTTGACAACTTAAAGATTGATATACCGGCCAGGTGTTTTAAACCAAGATTATTCAGCTGCTGATCAATTAACCCAGGCTCGATTCTCGAGCTGATTGATCTGGCTGAGGCCAGATATTGTTCGACCGTCATATCAAACAAAAAGCTGTCATGGTCTTTTGCTGTAACAAAACCCAGCCTTGGCCGAAACTGAGCCGTACGAAAAGAATTTGAACCAAACCTGTCAAAACGCTGGTTGTTATAGGCGGCAAGTTGCTCATATAGCAGCCGCAGAAAACTGGTTTTGCCGCTACCATTAGCACCAAGAAAAATCCACTTTTCTGAGCTCTTCATCTGCCAGTTAAGCTTTCTTAAAACATGTTTCTTTTCAATATAGAGGTCTATGTTTTGCAGCTTGAAAACCGTTTCTGGCATTTCTTTGTCTTTGCTCCTGAAGGGTCGTAAAGCAGGCTTCGCTTGCTCTAGAGCAAACTCTACTTCATTGTCAGCAAGGCCTGGCAATCGATGGTCAGCATAAATCAGCCCACCCCTATGTTTGAGGCCTGCGAAGAACTTTTCAAAAGTCTGCCAATGAGCCCGATCAATATCGCCAAAGGGCTCATCAAGAATAACCAGCGCAGCAGAACACATGAGCATACGCAGCAACAAAACCAGCTTCAGTTGGCCATCTGAAAGTCTATGTACCTGGGTCTCAGCAATGTTAAAAACGTCAAAGTCTTCGAATAGTTTGTTTGCGCGGGTAATTTCGTGATCAGCGGGTTTTCGATAGAGCATGGGCTGCTGGGTAATACCTGATAAAACAACATCGAAAGATGTGCTCTTTGCAAAGAAGACACGGTAAAAGCGCCGGTGCTCTATGAACTGTGAGGCGATTAGCTTGCGAATAACCAGGGGTGAAGACTCTGTCTGGCCATTGATCATATAAGTGCGTGCTTTGTGATTATCGGGCCAGAGTTGGCCCGCAAGTAGTTTAAGTAGAGTCGTTTTACCGCTACCATTGGGCCCGGTGATTCGCAACACTTGCCCAGTGTTAAACTCGAGGTTAATGTTCTTCAACACCAGCCGGCCCCCAAGGTGACAACAGGCATTGCGCAGGCTAATTCTCAGATCTGTGGTAGAACCCATTGCTTCAATACGATATAAAGATTTAAAAGGTAACCCAGAAGAATAAGCAAGACACCCGCTTTAAAGAGTCTCTGTGCATGAATCTTATAGTGATACCAGCCGGCAAATAACGTCAAAGCTGCTTCAACAGGCAAGAATAGCAGTGCGAAACGATCAACCTGCCAATAAGATACCGGGCTGGCAAACACATAATCACTAAAAGGGAAAAAATGCGCATGGCCATCGCTGCCATGAGTGAAAAAATCAAAAATGCCATGCAGAAGCCAGCTGAAACAGAACCAGAGCCCCCAATGCCATTTTAAAAGGCGGCAGACTAACAACATTGCCAGAGCAACCGGCAGCGAATGCAACCAGGTGGCAGCAAGCTTATAGGGGCCAGTATAGAGGTGCCAGACATGGGGTGTTTTTAGCTGAATTAGATGAATCACAAAAAAAAGCAGGGCCGGCAAATCAGGCATTAAGGCAGCGAATAAGATCAGATATTTATAGAAGGCAGATCTACGCTGGGCCCCCAGCATTGTAAGATTTGCAATGACATGAGCGGGGGTGTTCACCGGGGGTATAAAAAAACGGCCAGCAACCCAGCATAGAAAAAAGCAGCTTTACCCCATGAACCTAATTGAGAACGATTCTCAAAAGTAGTCGTTTGCCTGAGCTTTTTATAAGATTTGCCATGTCTTTGACCGAAGGTACCCTGGTTTTTTCATTTTTAGCCATCGCACTGGCTTATCTGGGCCGGCATTCATTTACACTGCTAACCAAAAGAAACACTGAAGATGAAGGCTGTACTAAGTGCAAAGATTGACCCTTGCTGACCTCAAAGAAGGTGAAAGCGCAGAAATTGCCTCGGTGGCGGCTGACAGTAATTCGCAGCGCCTGAATGAAATGGGGCTGGTGAGCGGCCAATCAGTCACTATTGTAAACAAAGCCCTCTGGGGTGACCCCATTGAAATCAGAATCATGAACTACCAGCTCTGCCTGCGTAAGGCCGATGCCGCACAGGTGCTTTTGAAAACGCAATGAATGCAATTATAGAAAAAACAAAACGTATTGCCATACTTGGCAACCCAAATACAGGCAAGTCAACACTGTTTAACAGCCTGAGCAAAACCCAGCAGCGCATAGCCAACTACCCAGGCGTCACTATTGACCAGAAACTGGGTGAGATTCAGCTTGATAAGCTGAAAGTTGAACTTATTGATCTGCCTGGCAGTTACAGCCTGCGGGCCATTTCACCCGATGAGCAGGTTGCCGTTGATGTACTCATGGGGCGACTGGGTGAACCCCCTGAGTTAGTCATCTTCATTCTTGATGCTATCAACCTGCAGCGTAACCTTTTTCTGTTCACTCAGCTGTGTGAGACTCAGATACCTGTGGTGGTCGCCCTTACCATGACTGACCAGTTAGAGAGAGAGGGCATTGCTCTCGATCAGCAGAAACTGTCTAAACAGCTGGGCGTTCCGGTGGTTGATTTCTACGCCCGCTCTTCTGCTTCTGTTCAAAACTTCAAAAACGAGTTGAAAAAGTATCTATTGAACCCGCCAGCCCCGCCGCAGGCACCCATCAAATATCCCTTAAACCTTGACAGAGTCATAACCGATCTGCAAGAGCAGACCAGTTCTTTTCTAACCCTGACAAAATTCGAAGGCTCACAACTACTTTTCTTTGATGATGAGCCCCTGTTTGAGCTGCACGATGACCAGCTTTCACAGGTGGTAGCCCGCCAGCGTGAAAAATTGAACGGCACAACCTATGAGCAGCTCAACAACCTGCGTTTTGCATGGGCCGCCAAAGTAACCGATGCCGTAGAGAAAAGAAGTGCCCGCAAAAAAAGCTGGGTTCAGATTCTAGACAGCATACTCACACATAAGGTGTTTGGGCTGCTGATATTTACAGCAATCATGTATCTGGTGTTCAGTGCGATCTACAGCTGGGCCACGCCCATGATTGATGGTATTGAATGGGTGTTCGGCTGGCTGGGCGAACAGGCTACCATTGACTCAATGCCTGCACTTACTTCATTAATCAGCGATGGAATCATTGGTGGGGTCGGTTCGGTAGTCGTTTTCTTACCGCAGATTATTATTCTGTTTATATTCATCGCCCTGCTAGAGGCCAGTGGTTATCTGGCCCGCGCTTCATTCTTGATGGATAAACTCTTCAGCTGGAGTGGTCTCAATGGGCGCTCGTTTATTCCCATGTTGTCGAGCTTTGCCTGTGCCATACCCGGGGTGATGGCTGCAAGGGTTATGCCCGATGCCCGGGCCCGCCTTACCACCATCTTGATATCGCCCCTGATGTCATGCTCGGCCCGCCTGCCTGTTTATCTGCTGTTAATCAGCGCCTTTATTGAACCGCAATTTGGTGTGGGCGTGGCTGCTTTTACTCTGTTTGCCATGCATGCCCTGGGTCTGTTTATCGCTCTGCCCATGGCATGGGTTCTCAATAAGGGATTTTTAAAAACCCCACCACTGCCGTTCGTGCTTGAGATGCCACCTTACCGCCTGCCCCACTGGCGTAATGTTTTTTACCGTGTTCTTGAGGCTTCAAAAAAGTTCATGGTTCGGGCCGGCACGATTATTTTTGCCATGTCGCTGGTGATCTGGTTCTTGAGTTACTTTCCGCGGCCGGCCGAAGTAGCCCAGCAGATTCAAAAAGCAAACCCTGAGCTCAGCGCTGAACAACTTGAGAACAAAACAAGTGCGGCCTATCTTGAGCAGAGCTATCTTGGCCGGGCTGGCAAGTTTGTGCAGCCGATCTTTGCGCCCCTTGGCTACGACTGGAAGATTTCAGTAGGTATTCTGGGTGCTTTTCCGGCGCGAGAGGTGATCATTGCAACCCTTGGTATTGTGTACAATGTGGGGGCCGATGTTGACGAAGAATCGGCACAACTCAAAGATATTATGAAGAAAGAAAAGCGTGCCGATGGCTCGCCCGTTTACACTCCCCTGCTGGCTTTCAGTCTGATGATCTTCTTTGCCCTCTGCGCCCAGTGTATGAGCACCATAGCAACGGTGCAACGTGAGCTGAAGAGCACCAAATGGGCGGTTTTTCTCTTTTTCTATATGACGGCCCTTGCCTATCTGTTTGCCCTTGGCTTCTACCAGGCTGGTCTGGCTCTTGGTTACACCTGATTCTCTTCGCGTTTAGCTTCAATCGTTAAATAAAGAGTTACCCCGAGAATAATGGCGCCCCCTGAAGCGGTTCGCCAGCCCGGTATTTCATGCAGCAGAAGGGCTGAGAATACAATGCCATAGACTACTTCAAGGCTGATAATTGCACTTACCTGACTGGCCTTGAGGGTCTGCAGACTCTGTATAAAAAGAAGGTAGGGTATGGCAGTTAAAAAGATTCCTAACAAACCAATCAGCAGCAGATCATGTTCATTACAATCAAAGGTAAAATAACCAAATAGGGGCAGCAACACCAGGGCGCTTACCGCTGTTTTATAGAAAGTCAATACGGGGCTCGAATACTTCTGAATATAACGTCGATGTATCAATAAAGGAAAGGCCACCAGCAAAGCCGATAGAACACCCCATAGAACGCCCTGAGTTACACTATTCTCAAGCTTCACTTCAGGTACGACCAGGGCAATGCCGCCGAGAAGAAACAGTGCAGAAACTAAATGAGTTATGCGCAAGCGGCCTGCAAAGAACAGGGGCTCAAGCAGTGCCACAAAAGCCGGAAAAGTAAACAAGGCCAGCAGCCCAACCGCCACGCTTGATACCCGAACTGCCTGAAAAAAAGTCAACCACTGTATGGCCTGCAGTATACCCAGCAGAGCCAGAAAGAAATAGTCGCGCCAAGTCTGCAGTGAAAGCGACTCTTTTCTGTATATCAGAAACAAAACCAGAAACAGTGCTGCAAAAACAGAGCGCCCACCTGCAATGATGACCAGAGGTGCATCGCTGGCCTTGATTACCAAACCTACGAAGCCCAGTAAAAAGGCTGCAGCATGTACCTCGATCAGGTTTCTCTGGCGGGCCGAAACGGGCATAAACAACCTTAATTCGAAGTCGGGGCACCTCTGGCAATTGCGAAATGCTTTTTAGATTGACATAGTTCTAAAAAGATAAAAACAATAATGCCGTGGTGGCCCGCTGGCAACAGATATGGAAGCGTCTCAGCGAAAAAGATAACCAGCGTTTTTCTGACCCCTTTGATATAAAGCTCAACGTTCTTCGCAATCAGGTATTTCTTCTTTTTGTCGCAGTTAACGTCTATATTCTTCTATTGAATATTTTAACCCATGTAGTACTGCATCTGCAGAAATCGACCTTCGAGAACAATGTCTGGCTGTATTACCTACCGGTGGTGTTCGGCCTGATTACCCCTGCCCTTTTCTATTATATGAAGATGAGGTTGAAGAACCATTTGCCTCTGTTAATTTTCTCGTTCTTTGTTGCCATAAGCTACATGGTAACCATGAGCATTTTTCTGGGCAAAGAGAGTCACTTCTACCTGGCTCTGCTGGTCATGGCCGCCCTGCCCTTCTTTGTGCTGCACCCGGTGAAACACCGGCTGCTCATGGCCCTGGCCGCTCTCTTCGTAGCGGGCACCATGGCAGCCACAACCTGGTATGTTCATAACAATCAGCCGGTTGCCCCCATGCCCAGAAACATCATCTACATTCTCGAAGCTTCGATGTTGCTTTTTATGCCTCTGTTTCTCAGTGCCGTACTGTATTTTAATGCCCGTGGATTTTTCTTTGCTCATCGCGATATGCTGGCAGCACAGCAGAAAACTGAAGAAGCCAACCAGGTGAAGGCCAATATTCTCTCAAACCTGAGTCATGAAATTCGTACACCCTTGAATGCCATTGAAGGCTATGCCCAGGTTCTTAAAGACAAGTTTGAACATGGGCAGGTGCAAGACTATGCCGAGAACATTCAACGAGCATCTGAAATTCTTTTAAAACTGTTGAACAATGCGATGGAACTTACCCAGCTTGAAAACCAGCAGAGACAACTGAAACGCGAAACCATAGCAGTAAAGAACATGGTAAAAGCGCTGAACCCCCTTGCCTGGCAGGCCCGGCAGAAGGGTATCGACTTCAATGTCACCATATCGCCCGACGTGCCCAACCTGCTCATCGGTGACAACCTCGCCCTGCTGCAGATCATGTATAACATTACCGGCAATGCGGTTAAGTTTACCGAAAAAGGAAAAGTTGATATCTCGATCAAGGT